>CAIXUF010000359.1 GCA_903922535.1 Candidatus Hydrogenedentota bacterium | reverse complement strand
GTCTTCATCCGTGAACGGACGGCCATGTTGCGCTGACGGGCCAGCTCGTTGGTGCCAATACGCTTCTTCTGGGACTTAATGTTAGCCATCTTATAGTGCTCCATTTGGCATACTTGGGGTGTGACCTGAAGAGTATAACAAACAACGGGGTCGGGTATCAAGTGGCATTTGCAGGCAAGTTGCCCCCCGCGTTATGCGGATGTTGCGGCTCAGGCATAAACAGGGTGTGGTGATTGTCTATTGACAAGGATTGATGTTGGCGGGTGGTTTGCCCTATTTTCTTTACGACACATGTTAAGGCGTCGAGGAGAGGGCCAATCTCTTGGTATTGGTTCAATCAATGTCGGCAAAATTGACGGTCTGTTTGATCTTGTGTTATCATTTCTAGGGAATCGGTTACCCATAATGGTGGACGGGTCGATTTCGCACTATTCGCGGAAAGTCATTGGTGTCACCATGGAGCGACATCGATGACCATGATTCGACAGCAGGATTCATGAGCGGTGGCAGTAACGATTTAATCCAAAGGATTACCAACATGCAGAAGAGAAAGTTGTGTATATTTGTGTCCGGGCTGTTGCTGATGACATCGGGGCTGGCCATGGCGACGCCGGTGGTGGTCGATTTTGACGCCGCGCTGGTGTCGGCCAACCAAGACCCTGCCACGTGCGACGGGAACGGCAACGGCAACGGTGACCCGAACGGCATACTGGACAGCGATGAGCTGGCCGTGCTGTCCTGGGTTCTTGCCGATGTTACCCGTCCGCATCATAATGCTGTCCATGCGGCCTACAGCGCCAACATGGTGCAACTGGATGCGGACATGACGGCCAATCCTCTGGCCAACGCATACAAGCCTCTGCTCCTCATAGCACTGAGCGGTTACCTGACGCTGGGCGATAACGGCGGGTTTGCCCGCGCATCTGCCATTGTGGGGCAGGCAGGACTTGTACTGGATGTGTCTAAGTACAATCAGACGCAGAAGACGGTGCTTGCGTTTGACGCCGACCCGGACGGCGACGGCCTGACAAACCTGCAGGAGTACACGGCGATTGCAGGGACGGGAGGCCCGGCATCGGCCAAGCGCACGCAGTACATCCACGACGTGTTCAGCGCTCCCGGGATGGTTGTTGACTTTGACGCGGCGATGACCGGGGCGGGGCTTAATCCGTTGACGACCGACGGCAACGGCAGCGCCGCGGGAACGCCGAACGGCATTCTTGACAGCGACGAGCTGGCGGTGCTGTCGTTCGTTCTTGCCGACTCGTCAAACCCGTATTTCGCGTCGGCCCGGGCGGCTTATGTGAAGAATCTTGCGCAGATGAACACAGACCTTGGGGCACCTTATGCCGCGGTGTATGGCGTGCCGCTTGCGGGATACATGACGCTGGGTGACACGAACACGGTGGCGCGGGCGACGGCGATCCTGATGAGTGTTGGAAAGACGCTTACGCTGTCCGGGTATGACGTGTCGCAGTCGGCGGTCTTTGCGTACAACGCGGACCCGGATCAGGATATGAGAAGCAATCTTGTGGAATATGGGGCCATCAGCGGCACCGGCGGGCCGACCAGCGCGAAGCGCGCGGAGTACATCACCGCGGTGTTCACGGCCTATGTGAACCCGGCTTGCGAATCGTGCCTGCCGACGAGCGGGACCGTTGCGGTTGGCAGCAACGTGTGCCTTGGCGTTCCCACGACCACGGGCAATGCCTTCCAGTGGTATTTCAACAACGTTGCTCTCGCAGACGGACGCGCGTTTGGTTCCCAGTGCCAATGGCTTCACATTTCGAACGTGCAGTTGGCGGATGCCGGTGTGTACAAGTGCATGTACAACGACACCGCGAAGGCGGGCAAGACCTACACGACGACCTTGGCGGTTGCCGCCGCGGTTCCCGCGAGCGGCACGCTTGCGCTTGCCCTGTTGACGGGGCTGCTGAGTGCTTGTGCTGCGTTGGTTCTTGTGCGTGGAAAGTGCCGCGCATAGGCATCATTAAACCACGATGAATTGGGGCCCCGGCGCTTTGCGAGCGCCGGGGCTTTCTTTCTTGGAGAGGCCTGGAGAGTTGACAGTGGCGGGGGAGCGGGAGGGGGACAAAAAGAGGCAGACAGGAATGTCTGCCCCACATTGGCCTGTGTCAACTTATGGTCAGGACGAGACAGAGGGGAACTTTGCCTGGGGGAAAGCGGCCCGTCTTGGATTTGGCGGGAGTCTTTGCAACCTTTTGCGGGCTAAGGGCATAATACCTCCTGTGTTGGGGTGTTTTACGTGGTAGACACCGTTTTTTCGAGGCAGTTGTGGCCTTTTCTTGTCAGGGAACATGGAGGAGTTGGCGCTATGAATTGGCGCGGACCAGTGATTGGCTTGGTGGTTGTGGCGGTTCTGTTCGGGGCGGGCATGGCGTTCGCCCAGGATACGTCCGCCGCGGGGACGCCGTCGGCGTCGCCCAGCGCCGCTTCGGCATCGGCTGCGTCGCCGGCTGCCGCCTCGGCACCGGCCGACCTCAAACCCGCGGTTACCGGGCCGGGGGGGCTGCCGAAAGTGACCGAACGGCTGTCGGTCATGACCATGATACAGCACGGCGGCGTGGTGCTTTGGATTCTCATGGCGCTGGGTTTCACCGTGCTGGTGCTTTCGATTTACCTTTTCCTGACGCTGCGTCCGAGCCGTGAGGTGCCGGCAAGCCTGGTGAAGCGCGCGCAGAGCCAGATTCGCGCCGGTGACATTCGGGGCGCGTACCAGATGTGCGAGGACCGGGAGGAACTGATGGCGGTGGTGCTTAGGGCCGGTCTGAAGATGGCGGGTCATGACCGGTACGTGATTCAGGAGGCGATGGAGAGCGAGGGGGAACGGGGCGCGACGGCGATGTGGCAGCGGGTGTCGTACCTGAACAGCATTGGCAACATCGCGCCGCTGCTGGGTCTGCTGGGGACGGTGTGGGGCATGATCGGCGCTTTCAGCGCGATTGCGCTGGACTCGTCGCAGGTCAAGGGCATCACGATGGCCTATTACGTGTCAATGGCGATGGTTACGACGGCGGGCGGGCTGATTGTGGCCATACCGGCCATGAGCGCCTACTATTTCCTGCGCGGCCGTGTGATTCGCATCGTGGCGGTGGTTGAGGCGCAGGCGAGTGAGTTTGTGGAGCTAATAGCGGAGCACGGCCGTCAATGAAGATCGTGCGTGAAATGAAGGAGGAGTCGAGTTTCATTCAGTTGACTCCCCTGATTGACATCCTGTTCCTTACGCTGGTGTTCTTCATGGTCACCATGGCGTACGACAGCCTGGAAAGCAACGTGGACATCAAGCTGCCCACGGCGAACAGCGCGCAGCAGGCGGAGCGCTCGCAGGGCGAGATCTTCGTCAATCTGAAGAGTGACGGGACCATCGTGGTGAATGAGCGGCAAATGAACGTTGCCGAGCTGCAGGAGGTGCTGAACCGGGTGTCGAAGTACTTCCCGGGCGGGGCCATCATCATCCGGGGAGACCAGAGCGCCATGCTGGGGCGTGCCATTGAGGTGCTGGACTGCTGCCGCAAGGCGGACATCCAGAATGTGGCGTTTGCCGCGATGACCGAGGAGGCGGCCAAACAGAAGGGGCCGACAGTCGCCCCGGCGCCGGCCGCGCAGTAAGGGATGGGTTCAATCATGCCGGCCATGCGCCCCGTCATAGTGTTCTTCGCAGTGCTTTCGGTGTGCTGCAACTTCTCCGCCTTCGGACAGGCACCGGACCCTTCGGCGCCGCCGTTGGAGGCCGCCAAGCCGGCGGTTGCGGCGCCCGAATCGACGGCTGCCGCGCCGGTTCCCGGGCAATCCCAGTTGGATTTTGCCAACGGGCTGTTCGGAAGGGGTTTCTTCAACGAGGCGGTGGAGGAATACGAGGCCTACCTGGCGAAGTATCCTTCGGGGAACGAGGCGGAGACGGCATGGTTTCGACTGGGCCAGGCGGCCTATGCGACGGAGAAATATGACAAGGCGCTGCCGGCCTTTGAGAAGGCCGCGGCAAGCGCGGAAGATCCCACGACGAAATTGCAGGCCCAGCTTGGGCGCGGGGAGTCGTTGTACTTCCTGAAGCGTCCGGCGGAGGCAGTGGAGGTGCTGAAAGCGCTCGCGCTGGAGGGGGGGGCGGCGGACACGCGCTGCCGCGCGCTGTATTATCTGGGCAGGTGCCAGCAGGATTTGGGGAGTCTTGACGCCGCAGCGCAGGAGTATGCCAAGCTTGGCGAGGTGTGCCCGGACCATGCGCTGGCACCCTACGCGCAGTACCAGCTTGCGAATGTGAGTCTGGCGAAGAACCTGCTGGAGGACGCGGCGGTCGCTTTTTCCAAAGTCGCGAGCGATGCGAAGGCGGACGAGACGCTGCGGATGGAAAGCCGTTTCAGAACGGCTGAAATCTACGACAAGATTGGCTGGGCGAGCGCGGCGGTGGGCGCCTATGAGCAGTTGATGAAGGACTTTCCGAATTCGGAGTATGCGAAACGGGCGGACTACGGCTATTCGTGGGCGCTGTACAATGCGGGGAAGTATCCAGAGGCGGCGGCGGCGGCGCAGAAGTTCATTGCGGGCAACCCGGAGGTTTCGCTGCTGCCTGGGATGAAGTACCTCCTGGGGAACTGCCTTCAGCAGCAGAAGAAATATGACGAGGCGCTGTCGGTCTACCAGGAGATTGCGGACAAGTATCCCGAAGCGACGTTTGCGGCGCAGGCGCGGCACAAGAAGGCGTGGTCGCTGTATTTGAAGGGGGATTTGGCCGGGGCCAAGGCGCAGGCGCTGGACTTTCTTCAGAAATTCCAGGACTCGCCGCAGGCGGGTGAGGCGGGGTTCCTGCTGGGTTCGATACTGGTTGCCGAAGGCAACTATGAGGACGCGCGCGAGGAGTTTCGCCTGGTCGCGGAGAAGTATCCCGAGAGCACTTTCGGTCCCGAGGCGCTGTTCAAGTCGGCCGAATGCCTTGCACAGTTGGGGATGCGGGACGAGTCGGCGAAGGTGTATGAGGAATTCGCGAAGAAATACCCGGACAATCCCCTGACCGAGCAGGCCATTTTGCGCGCGGGGG
>CAIXUF010000358.1 GCA_903922535.1 Candidatus Hydrogenedentota bacterium | reverse complement strand
GGTCATGCCGGAAATGAACGGAAGCGATCTGGCCAAGAACCTTCTGTCCTGCCATCCGCACATCAAACGCCTGTTCATGTCCGGCTATGCGGCCGACATCATCGCCCACAGGGGCGTGCTCGACGGGGACACCCCCTTCATACAAAAGCCTTTCACCTCCAGAGACCTGGCCGTCAGGGTGCGCCAAGTGCTGGACAAAGGGTGAAGGACGAAGGGCGAAGGGCGAAGAATGAAGGGCGAAATGGAACGAACACCAAGAGACATTTGCGAAAGAACATTCGAGTTCTCCGTTCGTGTTGTCAAACTCTGCACCCGATTGGAGGCAAAGTTGGGAGCGGGCCGGACGCTGGACAGACAATTGCTTCGGTCGGCAACGTCCGTTGGAGCGAACATCGAAGAGGCGCAGGGCGGTCAGAGCAGGGCTGATTTCATCTCGAAATATGCCATTGCCCGAAAGGAGGCCCGCGAATCGCACTACTGGCTTCGTTTGCTGGCGGCAACGGACCTCGAAAAGGAGAGCGAAACAGCCCCGCTGATTCAGGAGTGCAACGAGTTGATCGCAATTCTCACGGCAATCATCAAGAAGGCGCAAAGCAACAGAGACAAAGGATGAAGGACGAAGGATGAAGGACGAAGGACGAAGGACGAAGGACGAAGGACGAAGGGCGAAGGGCGAAGGGCGAAGGGCGAAGGGCGAAGGGCGAAGGGCGAAGGAAGGGCGAAGTGAAGGTTGGAGGATAGAGGATAGAGGACGCGACATTTCACCTTCGCCTTTCCCCCCTTCGTACTTTGCCCTTCGTACTTTGTACTTCTTTCGTCCTTCGCTCTTCATCCTTTGTCCTTCGCCATTTGACCCCATCCACAACTAAGCATTATTCTAAAGCATGCCTTCCCCTGAAACCATGGATACTGCGGCCGTGCAGGACCGCATCGCCCGGAACCTTGCGGGCATCCGTCGGCGCATCGCCGGTGCCGCCGCGCGCGCGAGGCGCGATGCCGCGTCGGTGCATCTTGTTGCAGTGACCAAGACGGTGGGCTTGGAAGAGGTTCAGGCGCTTCGGGATGCCGGTGTGACTGAGATGGGGGAGAACCGGGTGGAAGTGGCCCAGCCCAAGATTGAGGCGGGTCCGAAGGACATCGTCTGGCACATGATCGGCCCGCTCCAGACCCGCAAGGCACCGGAGGTGGTGGCCGCGTTTTCGCATTTTGATGCCATTGATCGGATGCGCGCCGCCGAGGCGTTGCAGCGCCGCTGCGAGGAACAGGACCGCACCCTGCGGGTGCTGGTCGAGATCAATGTTTCCGGGGAAGACTCGAAGCATGGGTTTGAGCCGTCCGAATTGACGCAGGTCATCGCGGACATGAAGTGTTTCGACTGTCTTCGGCTGGACGGGTTGATGACCATGGCCCCCTTCGGTGCCGAGGACCATTTCCTTCGAAAATGCTTCCAGACCTTGAAGCAGCTTGCCGACGCCCATGGACTTGCCGAGTTGTCCATGGGAATGACTGACGATTTTGAAATTGCCATTGAGGAAGGCGCCACCCAGGTGCGCATTGGCCGGGCTCTGTTTCACTAGGGGTTCCGGGTTTCCGCCGACGGTGGTGCCCATGATTTAATTGGCGCAAAGGATGATCGGGTTATGAAAGACAAAATTGCGAACATGGAACAGGAGGCGCTGGCCACTGTGGCGGCATGCTCCGACTTAAAGGCCCTGGAGGACATACGCGTCCGTTTTCTCGGCCGAAAGGGGCTCCTCACGGACATTCTGCGCGGACTGGCCACGGTCTCCGCCGAGGAACGGCCCGCCGTCGGGCAGGCCGCCAACCAGGTCAAGGAGACGATCACGGCGGTTCTCGATGCGCGCAAAGTTCTGCTGGAAAGCGCCCTGGAGGACAAGAAGGCGGTGGACGAGGCGTGCGACTGGACCCTGCCGGGCCGTCGCGCCCCGCTGGGCCACATGCACGTGATCAACCAGGTCGCCAGGGAGATCATCGAGATCTTCGCCCAAATGGGCTTTCAGGTGGCCCAGGGGCCGGATGTGGAGACGGAATACTACAATTTCGACGCGCTGAACACGCCCTCCGACCATCCCGCGCGCGATTCGCACGACACCTTCTTCGTCAAGCCTGGCGTGGTGCTGCGCACCCACACCTCACCGGTCCAGATTCGCGTCATGGAACAGGCCCAGCCTCCCGTGGCCGTAATCGTTCCCGGCCGGGTCTACCGGGTGGACTATGACGCCACCCACAGCCCCATGTTCTTCCAGGTCGAAGGCCTGCTGGTGGACGAGGGCGTGACTTTTGCCGACCTTAAAGGCACCCTGATGCACTTCATCCACACCTTCTTTGGACCAAACACCCAGGTGCGCTTCCGGCCCCATTTCTTCCCGTTTACGGAGCCTTCCGCCGAGGTGGACATCCTCTGGACGGCCGACGACCGCCACGGCGGCGGCACCAAGAGCCGCTGGCTGGAGGTGCTCGGCTGCGGCATGGTCCACCCGGAGGTGTTCAAAAATGTCAACTATGACTACGAAAAGTACTCCGGCTTCGCCTTCGGGTTCGGCGTGGACCGCATGGCCATGGTGCGCCATGGCATCAGCAGCATTTCCCATGTGTACGAAAACGACCTTCGCTTTGTGGAGCAATTCTAGCCATGCAAATCTCACTCAACTGGCTTAAAGAATACGTCGACCTGGACGTGACCGTCGATGAACTGTCCCAGCTTCTGACCATGCTCGGTCTCGAAATAGAGAAGATTACCGAGCCTGGAAAGGAAATACAGAACATCTTCATCGGCAAGATTCTCGATATCGCGCCCCACCCGGACGCGGACAAACTGGTTGTTTGCCATACCGATGTCGGCCAGGCCGAACCCCTGCAAATCGTCTGCGGCGCCAAGAACATGAAGGCGGGGGACAGGGTGCCCACCGCCGTGATCGGTGCTTCCCTGCCGGGCGGCTTCGAAATTGGCAGGCGCAAGATGCGCGGCATTGAATCGCAGGGCATGATGTGCTCCGCCCGTGAACTGGGCATGGGGGAGGACCATTCGGGCCTGATGATTCTTCCCGAAGAAGCCCCCATTGGTGCCGATGCGAAGCAGTACCTGGGACTGGACGACGTCGTTTTCGAGATTGAAGTGACGCCCAACCGCGGCGACTGGGCCAGCATGATCGGTGTTGCCCGCGAACTGGCAGCCTATTTCGGCAGGGAGCTGCGCATCCCCGAAATCAAACTGACGGAAGCGGGGGAGGGGGCGGACAAGCTCTCCTCGGTCACCATTGATGATCCACAACTGTGCCCCCGGTATATCGGACGCGTGCTGACCGGAGTCACCGTCGCCCCGTCGCCCCTCTGGCTTTGCCAGCGGCTGATCGCCGCGGGGCAGCGTCCCATCAACAATGTCGTCGACATAACGAACTACGTGCTGCTGGAGACGGGCCATCCGCTCCATGCCTTTGACTGCG
>CAIXUF010000357.1 GCA_903922535.1 Candidatus Hydrogenedentota bacterium | reverse complement strand
GCGATCAAGAAGATCGCCGACGAGCAGGAGGTCGTGCGCATCGTCGCGGGCGTGCCGCTGAACGAGGCCGGCGGCCACGGGCGGCAGGCGGACAAGACCCTGGCGTTTATCGAGCGCCTGCGTGCGGCGGTGTCGGTGGAGGTGGTTGTGCAGGACGAGCGGTACAGCACGGCGGCGGCCAACCGCATGCTGATTGGCGCGAACGTGCGGCGCGACAAGCGCAAGCTGGTTGTGGACAAGATTGCCGCAACGCACATCCTGCAGGCCCATCTGGACCGCGCGGCGTCGGACCTGCGCGCCGGGGAGTTGCGCCCATGACGCAGCCGGATGAGCCCGTTTTCGACACGCCGCGCCGCCGCTGGACCTTTTTCAGGATACTGGCCACGGCGGTGCTTTTCGGCCTGGCGTCGCTGCTGCTCGCGGGGGTGGCGGGCGGCATCGTGGCCTTCGTCGTGTACGACCACGTCACGCAGCCCGGTGTGGCGGGGCCGGAAGTGGAGGTCGTCGTACCACAAAAGGCCACGGGGCGCGAAGTGGGGCGGATTCTTGTCGAGAACGGCCTGATCGAGCACGAGGCGTTCTTCCGCCTGGCCCTGCAGATAGACGGCACGAACCAGGCCATCCGCAGCGGGGCGTACCGGCTGCACCGGGGGGCCTCGGCGCTGGAACTGCTCCGGCAGTTGTACAAGGGGCCGGCGCACCAGGTGGTGGACACGCAGTTCAAGATCACCGTGCCCGAAGGGCTGACGATCCGGCAGGCCTCCGAGTTGCTGAAAGACCCGAAGGCGTTTGTCGAGGCGGCGCATGACCAGGCGCTAATCAAGAAGCTGGGCATTGACGCGGACTCGCTGGAGGGGTTCCTCATGCCCAACACGTATTTCTTCGACGCGGAGCCGGAACCGCACGCGCTCGTGGAGCGGATGGTTGCCCAGTTCGGAAAGCAGTACAAGAAACTGGCGGCCGAAGTGCCCGGTGCGGACAAGCTGAACAGGATGCGGGTCGTCACCATCGCGTCGCTGGTCGAGGAGGAGACCAAAGTGGACGAGGAGCGGCCGCTGGTCGCGCGGGTCATCTACAACCGCATCGACAAGAAGATGCCGCTTCAGCTCGACTCGACGCTCCAGTTTGTGCTGAACAAATACGGGCAGCGCCTGCTGTACGAGGACCGCGAGGTGGATTCGCCATACAACACGTATGTCAAAAACGGCCTGCCGCCGGGGCCCATCTCCAGTCCCGGCGCGTCCAGCCTGCGCGCCGCGCTGCATCCGGCCGACACAAAGAACCTGTATTTTGTGTCGAACGCCGACGGCCGCACGCACACCTTCAGTAACACCGAGGAGGAGCACAACAGGGCCGTGGCAAAGTTCCGGCGCGAGATAGAGCCCCAGCGCGAGGCGCTGGAGAAACAGCGCAAACAGCAGCAAACGCAACCCGCCGCATCCTCTGAGGGCAGCAAAATCATTCCGGTGACTCCAACCGATGAGAACTGACGAGATGGCGACACCCGGCGCGGAACACGAATGCGGGACAGCCGCCCGTCCCACATTCTTTGAACTGGCTTGCGCCTGGGGCGTGCATTTGCTGACCGCCTCGGGGGCCGTGTTCGGATTGCTGGCAATGATCTCAGTGGCGGGCGGCAACGATCTGGCGTCCTTGTGGTGGATGATCATCACGGTGGCCATTGACGGCGTGGACGGCGCGCTGGCGCGGCATTTCCGGGTGAAGACGCTTATACCCTCCGTGGACGGCGCATTGCTGGACAATGTGGTGGACTACTTCACCTGGTCCGTGGTGCCCGCGTTCTTCCTCTGCATGACGCCGCTCGCGGGAGAATGGTGGCGCTATCCTGTGGCGGCGGCCATTCTGGTCGCTTCGGGTTTCCAGTTTGCGCGGACGGACGCCAAAACGGAGGACCACGCGTTCAGCGGCTTTCCGTCCTACTGGAACATCGTCGTCTTTTACATGGTTATGCTGAGGACGCCCGTGTGGCTCAACGTGGCCGTGCTGCTACTCTGTGCGGCAGGTTCATTCCTGCCCGTGCGTTGCCTCTATCCCAGCCGGACGCCTCAATGGCGCGGATTTAACGTGGCCTTTGGTTCGCTGTGGGCGTTGTGTCTTGTCCTCGCGCTCCTCCTGTATCCCAAGGGGAACGATTTTGTCCGCATTTCGTGGGTTTACGTCGCCTACTACGTTGTGGTCAGCGCGCGGCTTACGCTGGACTCGATGCGGACCTCCAGCGGGGGGGGCGCGGCCTGATGGAAAAGGAGCGTCTTGACATGCTGGTGCAGCGCCGCTTTGGCGTGACCCGATCCAAGGCGCAGGGGCTCATCCAGACCGGGCAGGTGTGCGATGCGGAGGGCACCGTGCTGGACAAGCCGGGCGGACGCGTCGCGGCCGACCTGGAACTGGTGCTGCGCGAACCGCCCCGCTTTGTCAGCCGGGGCGGCGACAAACTGGAGGCGGTCTTTGCCGCCTTCGCCCCGGAGGTGGCGGGGAAAGTCGCCATGGACGTTGGCGCGTCCACGGGCGGGTTCACGGACTGCCTCCTGCAGCACGGCGCGGCGAAGGTCTATGCCGTTGATGTGGGCTACGGACAACTGGCCTGGAAACTGCGGCAGGATCCGCGCGTGGTGGTGCTGGAGCGCTGCAACATCCGCCACCTGAACGCGGACCAGTTGGACGAACCGCCGTCGTTCTTCGTGGTGGACTGCTCCTTCATCTCGCTGCGCCTGGTGCTGCCCGCCGTGATGCCGCTGCTGGCGGAGGACCCGGCGGGCATCGCGCTGGTGAAGCCCCAGTTCGAGGCGGGCCGCGGACAGGTGGGCAAGGGCGGCGTGGTACGCGACGGGGCGGTGCATGAACGGGTGGTGGAGGAGTCCTGCGATCTGGCGCGGTCACTGGGATTCCGTGAAATCGATGTGATACCCTCTCCCTTGTTGGGGCCTGCCGGAAACCGGGAGTTTCTGGCCTACTTGCGCCGTTTGGAGCGGTGAGCCCCCGCGGGTGACGCCCTTATGCTGGAAACGTTGCGCATCCAGAACTACGCCCTAATCGACCGGCTCGAAGTCGAGTTCCGGCCGGGCTTCAGCGTGCTGACCGGTGAAACCGGCGCGGGCAAGTCCATCATCGTCGGGGCGCTGGGCCTCGTGCTGGGCGCGCGCGCCTCGGCCGACATGGTGCGCGACGGCGAGGCAAACGCGCGGGTGGAGGCCGTTTTCCGTGTGGGCCGGCCGACGGCCCGGCTGCGGGCGCTGCTCCGCGAGCACGATGTGGAACTGGAGGAGGGGGCGCTGCTGCTGTCGCGCAGCGTTAACGCGGATGGACGCGGCAAGGCCTATGCCGGCGACCGCATCGTGCCCGTGTCGGTGCTGGCCGCGCTGGGCGACGAACTGGTCGATCTCCACGGACAGCACGAGCACCAGTCGCTGCTGCGTCCCGACTGCCAGATGGATTTGCTCGATGCGTTTGCGGGCGCGGGCGACACGGCGGATCGCGTTGCGGCGGCGGTGGCGCGCCTTTCCGGCATTGACCGCGACATTGCGGCATTGGAGACGGACGACCGCGAACGCGCGCGAAGGGCGGAGTTCCTGCGCTTTGAGGTGGACGAGATTGACGCCGCCGGGCTTCAGCCCGGCGAGGAGGACGAACTGCGCGCGCGGCAGCGCCGCATCACCCATGCCGAAACGCTCTTCACGCTGGCCAACCGCGTCTACAGCGGCCTCTACGACAGCGAGTCCGGTGCGGCCATCGACGGCATTGACGCCGCGCTGAAGGACCTTGGGGAACTGTCCGAGATTGACGGGGAGTTCGGCGCGCTGGCGCGCCAGTTGGCGGAGGCGCGGGAGGCGATTGACTCGGTCGCGTCGGAAATCCGCCAGCACACCTCGCGCATGGAATTTGACGCGGGCGAACTGGACGACATCAACCGCCGCCTGGCCATGATCGGCGCGCTCAAGCGCAAGTACGGCTCCGATGTGGATTCGATTCTCGCCTACCGCGCCCGTGCCGCCGCGGAGCTGGCGGGGTATGAAAACCGCGACGAGCGGTTGGAGGCGCTGCGCCGTGACCGCGCCGCCGTGCTGTCGGAGGCGATGGAATCGGCCCGGAAGCTTTCCGCCGCGCGGCGCGCCGCCGGGGTGAAGCTGGACAAGCAGGTGATCGCGGCGCTGCGCGACCTCGACATGAAGGGCGCGCATTTTGAAACCCGGATCGGGGAAGCCGACTTGGGCCCGCACGGGGTTGACCGCGTGGAGTTCATGCTGTCGGCCAACGCGGGCGAGCACCCCCGGCCGCTGCGCACCGTCGCCTCGGGCGGCGAGATATCGCGGATCATGCTGGCGCTCAAGTCCGTGTTCGCCGGGGCGGACCGCATTCCCACGCTGGTCTTCGACGAGATAGACGCGGGCGTGGGCGGCGTGGTGGCGCGGCGCGTGGCGGCGAAAATGGCGGCGCTGGCCCGGTCGCACCAGGTCATTTGCATCACGCACCTGGCGCAGATTGCCGCCGCCGCGGAAACGCATTACACCGTCAGCAAGCGCGACGTGCGCGGCCACGCAGTGACCGGCATGGACCGGGTGGAGACGGGGGAGCGGGAGCGCGAGGTGGCGCGTCTGCTCGACGGGTCAGTTTCGGAAATCAGTCTCGGCCACGCGGGCGCGCTGTTGGCCGACATGCGGGAGAAAGGGAAGCAGTGATGTATTGCGGATTGATCAAGGTTGGGGTCATGGGTTCTGCTGGCGGCCAGATGGACGACGGCGCGCTGGGAAAATGCCGCGAACTCGGGCATGCCATTGCGGAGGAAGGCTGCGCCATCCTTACCGGCGGCTGTCCCGGCCTGCCCCACGAGGCCATCATTGGTTGCAAGGAGCGCGGCGGCATCACCATCGGCGTTTCGCCCGCGATGAGTTTCGACGAGCACGTCAACCGCTACGGCAGTCCGGTCGATCACACGGACGTGATGATCTACACCGGCGCCGGACTAATGGGCCGCGAGACCATCGGCGTGCGCAGTTGCGACATCGTCATCATTGTCGGCGGCCGATCGGGGACGCTCGGCGAGTTCGCGATTGCCTACGACGAGGGCCGGCTCATCGGCGTGTTGACGGGCACGGGCGGCGTGGCCGACCACATTGACGACATCCTTCCGGTCATCGAAAAACCGACGGGGTCGCGGATTTTCTTTGACGAAAATCCCCGCGAACTGGTGCGCCGCTGCGTGGAGTCGTTCAAGGCCAATCCACCCCAAATCCGCGAGCGCGAGGCGGCGGGGTAACGCCACGAAACAGGCCATCATTGCGAGCCTCAGACCGTTTGCGGTGGCGATTCGCGGCAGAAAGAGCTGAGATTCTCAAGGACGTCCAGCGCTTTGTCACGACGGGAAAATCGTAACGCTGACTCGGGCATGTCTCCGGGATTCTGGCTTCGGCTGGGTGACAATCTCAACATCGCGGCCGAGCGCGTTTAGAAAGCGGAAAAGACGATCCATCGAAAAGCCGCACAGACGCCCGCAGACGAGCGCCGACACTTTTGCCTGGTCAACTCCGAGCAACTTCGCCGCTTGGACTTGGGTAAGGTGCTGTTCTTCGATGCTCAGCCTTATGCGGAGGGCAAGGTTCGCCTTGGCCAGGGCAAGCTCTGGATTGGGCAAGCCAAGGTCGGCGTAGACGTTGCCGCTTCCCTCGGTAATGCAGGGTTCGTTATTCATGCAGTTCAATTCCTTTACCGCCGCTGTCGGGCGGCATAATCTTCGGCGGCCCACTTGAGCCGCATCTTAATGAGATCCGTGTCGTGTTTGGCTGTGGCAATGCCGTGCCTCGATTTCTTCTGGAATGCGTGGAGGACATAAACAGCGTCCTCAAACCGCACCGTGTACACGGCGCGGTAGGTGTCACCGCGATGATCTTCAACAATCTCAAGGACACCCGCACTCCCGAAACCTTTGAGCGGCTTCACATGGTCGTGCTTGTGGCCGGCGCACGCCAACTGGAGCGCAAA
Source organism: Candidatus Hydrogenedentota bacterium (assembly GCA_903922535.1). Next base: position 953 of record CAIXUF010000357.1, on the reverse strand, counting down.
GGCCACCGTCTCTCGGACGGTCACCGGAAAACGCTGCAGGTCCTTCTGTGCACTTCCCACATATCGGACCGGCTTGACTTCGGACGTACCGTGCATACGTCATTATGCCATATGTGGCGTAGAGCCGCAAGGAGGTCGATTCGGCGGTCCTGCCATACGGAATTGGGGAAACGTTCCCATCTGCACCGTCCCCTGGCGGCTTTCTGCTGCGAATCGCCGCTGTAGGCGGTTTGGCTGCTGCTAAGAAAGTAATCGAATTTCGCACTGAAAACCATAGGAGGTCGCACTCTTCTCAGTCTCGCCGACATCACGGGCAATACATGCCTCCGGTTCGACTTTCGGCAACGAATCGCCGCCAACGGCGGTCTGAGGCTCGCAATGACGGAGGGCCACAACGACGAGACGATGTCCGCCCTCAACTCGCCACCGCGCCGCCGCGGAACATGAAGTAGGCTGCCGCCACCAGACACAGTGCCGCCCAGAGAAAATCGAGCCGAAGCGGCTCCTTCATGTAGACCACCGAGAACACGGCGAAGACACACACGGTGATCACCTCCTGGATGACCTTCAACTGCCCCAGCGAAAACACCTCGTGGCCGATGCGGTTGGCCGGTACCTGCAGGCAGTATTCGAAGAACGCCACGCTCCAGCTTGCCATTACGACCAGAAACAGCGCCTTGCCCTTCAAGTCCTTCAAATGACCGTACCACGCGTAGGTCATGAACAGGTTCGAGCCAATCAACAGTGCAACGGTGTACAACTTCGTCATAAAGCCTCCGAAAGGGGATAATCTGCGGGGATGGATGCACCCATTATGCCAGATTTCCGGCCGCCGGCGCATGAGGGAAGTTGCGCGTCAGGAGCGAAGGTGGCAGACACAGACAGACACGGAGGGCCGTTTCTTGTGTTGAGTGCGGGGGCCATGCCACCGCTTTTGTGCGGAAGCCATGCTT
>CAIXUF010000356.1 GCA_903922535.1 Candidatus Hydrogenedentota bacterium | reverse complement strand
GGCAAACTCTTCGCGCACCAGCTCGTAGCCCCACTTGCGGAAGGCCCCCTCGGTGTACTTCATGATGTTGCCCTTGTGCACCAGGGTCACGCTCTTGCGCTTGTGCTCAATGGCGTGGTTGATGGCGGCGCGGACCAGCCGTTTGGTCCCAAGGGCGCTGATCGGCTTGAGACCCAGGCCCGATCCGGGACGGATGTCCCAGCCGTAGGTGGCCTTGCAGAAGTCGATGAGTTTCTGCGCCTCCGGTGTGCCCGATTCCAGTTCGAGCCCGCCGTACACGTCTTCGGTGTTCTCGCGGAAGATGATCATGTCCACCTTCTCGGGGCACTTGACAGGACTCGGCACGCCCTTGAAGTACTGGATGGGGCGCACGCAGGCGAACAGGTCCAGCTTCTGGCGCAAAGTCACATTGAGGCTGCGGAAGCCGCCGCCGATCGGGGTCGTCAGGGGGCCCTTGATCGCCACACCGTACTCGGTGATGGCCTCCAGCGTCTCGTCCGGCAGACAGGAGTTCCACAGCTTGTGGGGCTTCTCGCCGGCAAAGACCTCCATCCATGCGATTTCCCGCTTTCCCCCGTAGCAGTGCTTGACGGCTGCGTCAAACAGGAATTTGGAGGCGCGCCAGATGTCCGGGCCGGTTCCGTCGCCCTCGATAAAGCCGATGATCGGGCGATCAGGCGTCTGCGGCTTCCCGTTGGGAGTGACCGTGATCTTGTCCCCCGCGGGAACCTGGATATGCTTGAACTGGCCCATACACGTTGTCTCCTTTGTTGTCATGCGCAACAATATACCATAACTCTACCGGGATGGTGCTTATTTCTCCGGAAGAGTCACAAGTCGCACTTCCTTAACATGCGGCAGGGCGCGCAGCTTCCCGAGCAGACTCTCGTCCAGCGCCTGGTCGAGGTTGAGCACGGTGAGCGCGTGGCCGCCTTTGGCGTCGCGGCCAAGCATCAGGCTGGCGATGTTGACGTCGGCCTCGCCGATCAGCGTGCACATGCGGCCAACAATGAGGGGCTTGTCCTCATTGGTGCAGACCAGCATGTTGCCCACCGGCACGGCGTCAACGCGCATGCCGTTCACCGTGCAGATGCGCGGGTCGTTGCGGTTGAACAGCGTCCCGCGCAGGTTCACCGTCTCCTCGTCGGTCTTGACCGTGACGCCGATTTCAAAGGCGTAGGAGGAGGCTTCGGGGCTGCGGGTCTCGCTGGCCATGATGCCGCGCGCGCTCAACTGGCTCGGCGCGCTGACCATGTTGACCGTCTCGACCATCGGGCGCAGGAAGCCGGTAAACACCGCCGTCGTGATCAGGAAGGTGTCGTTCACGCCGGGATCGCCAATGTAGCTGACCTCGATGGACTGGGGACGGCCCTTGACGTACCGCGACTGGAACTCGCCCATGCGTTCCGCCAGGAAAAGCAGCGGCTGCAACTGCTTGCGGGTTTCGCTGTCCAGGCTGGGCACGTTCACCGCGTTGACGATGGCGCCCGTTTTCAGATAATCCACCATCTGGTTGGCCACGTCGATGGCCACCGTCAACTGGGCCTCGTCGGTCGAGGCGGCCAGGTGCGGCGTCATGACTATGTTCTCAATGCCCGTAAAGGGATTATTCTCAAACGGTTCCGAGGTGTACACGTCCAGCGCGGCGCCGGCGATGACGCCCTGTTTGAGCGCCTCGGCCAGGTCCGCCTCGTTGATGATGCCGCCCCGCGCGCAGTTGATAATGCGGCAGTTGGGCTTCATCTTCTTCAGTTCGGCCATGCCGATCATGTTGTTTGTCTTGTCCGACTTGGGCGCGTGGATGGAGATAAAGTCAGACTTCGAGTAGATCTCGTCCATGCCCACCAGGTCAACGCCCAACGCCTCGGCCTTGAGGGGGCTGAGAATCGGATCGAAGGCCAGCACCTTCATTTCAAAGGCCTTGGCGCGCTTGGCCAGCGCGCCGCCGATGCGGCCCATGCCGACGATGCCGATGGTCTTGCCGGCCAGTTGGGTGCCTTCGAAACTCTTGCGGTCCCACTTGCCGCTCCGCAGCGAGGCGTTGGCCGGGGAGATCTTGCGGGACAGGGCCATCATGAGCGTCAGCGCCAGCTCGCAGGTGGAGATGGTGTTGCCGCCCGGGGTGTTCATGACGATGACGCCCTTGCGGGTGGCGACGGGGACGTCGACGTTATCGACCCCCACGCCGGCACGGGCGATGCACTTGAGGCGCCCGGGCCTTTCCAG
>CAIXUF010000355.1 GCA_903922535.1 Candidatus Hydrogenedentota bacterium | reverse complement strand
TGGATCGGGTGCCGCGCGCCGGATATCTTCTGCGCGGCGTGACCGAGCCCGAATCCGTGTCGGCCCACAGTCATGCTGTGGCGCTGCTGGCGCTGCTTTTCCTGGACGAATACCCCGGCCGTTGGGAGCGGGAAACGACGCTGGCCATGGCACTGGTGCATGATCTGGCCGAGGCGAAGTTGATGGACATTCCCATGCCCGTGGCGGACGCCCATCTGCGCGATGTGAAACGCAGCGCCGAGCAGGCCATTTTCGGGGAGCTTTTCGCCGGATTCCCCGCCCGTTATGCCGGTCTGCACGCCGCGTTTGCCGAAGCGGCCCTCCCGGAAGCGAAACTACTGCGAGGACTGGACAAGGCGCAGATGATGATCAAGGTCATGGACTATGAGGCCGAGCGGCGCGGGCGCCTCGCCGAATTCTGGACGAATTCCGCAAATTTCAACGATTTCGGCGTGCCGGAGGTTTCGGATCTCTTTGAGGCCATTTGCCGCCGCGCCGGCCGCGTCCGCCCCGTGTAAGACGGGGGAACTCTTCCCTTTCCCGGTGTATTCATATCCTGTGTGGAAGGGTTTCCGGCCATTATCGAACCGCCTTATCCTTGGAAAGGACTTTCTGTGGACAACAACAAGCTGATCATCGGCATCATTGTGGCCGTTGCGGCTTTCCTTGGCGCCCCTTTTGCGCTGCGCGCACTGCGCCCCGTTCCCACGGCTTTGGCCGCAGCCAAGTCTTCCACCCAAACGACTGCATCCAACGCTCCTGCCGCGCCGCAAAATCCGGCGTATTCGCCCGGACAGCCGCAAACCCAGATCCAGCAACAACCCCAGGCTGGGCAGCCGGGACTGGATGCACAGTCGCTCGTGGGCACCCAGTGGGAAGTGAGCGCGACACAGGGCACGGTCAAGTTCCAGTTCAACGCCGGCGGCCAGGGCTTGGCACTTCATCCCATCATGGGGCAGATTGGCGCCACCTGGACCTGTTCGGGAAACCAGGTGAATGTCACCCTCTCCGTATTCAACCAAACGACGACCGTTTCCGCGCTGATTCAGGGCAACACGCTCGTCGGACAGGGTTGCACCATCCGGCGGCTCCAATAACCCGTCGTCAAAGAAGGGCCAGTGCGCCATGACCCAGCGATTTGATGGAAAGAGCGTGTTCATCACCGGTGCGTCCTCCGGTATTGGCGCCGCCATGGCAAAGGCCTTCGCCGCAGAGGGGGCAAGGGTGGCGCTTCTGGCGCGGCGCACGGACAACCTGGAACAGGTGAAACGCGAGATAGAGGCGCGCGCCAGACAGGTCATTATCTTCCAGTGCGATGTCACCGACTCCGAAGGCCTGAAAACCGCGGCGGAACGGACGGTCGAGAGCTTCGGCGGCATTGACGTGGTGCTGGCCAACGCGGGATTCGGGATATCCGGCCCCTTTGAGAACCTCACTGTGGACGATTTCCGCCGCCAGTTTGAGGTCAACGTTTTCGGCCTGATGAACACCATCTACGCCACGCTTCCCGCGCTGAGGCAGTCAAAGGGCCGACTGGGCCTTCTCGGCAGCGTGGCCGGCAGGCTGGGCACGCCCATGACCTCGCCCTACAACGTCAGCAAATTCGCCGTTATCGGCCTGGCCGAATGCATCTACCACGAGTTTGACGAGATCGGGATTTCGGTCACCTGCATCAACCCCGGATTTGTCGAAAGCGAGATTCGCAGCGTCAACGACGACGGCGTATACACCGGCAATCCGGATCCCGTGCCGGGCAGGTTCATCATGCCCGCCGAAAAGGCCGCCCGCCTGATCGTTGACGCGATGCACCGGCGCCGTCCAGAACTCATCCTCACCCGCTTGGGCAAACTGGCGCTGATCATCAACCGCGTTGCGCCCGCACTCACGCGCTGGACAATTCGCCGTTTCACGCGGGGTAAACTGGCGGAATTTCAGAAGAAGCGCCGCGCGGTCGGAAATCCCGGGAAATAGCCCCATCGTTCAAGAACCGTCCGCCGCTTTCGATTCGGCCTCCGGCCAGTTTCGCCTTCGGCACAGGTCCTGCCGTTTCTGAAGTGTCTTATACCTTCATGGCCTTCAGCCGCTTCGGGGCCGCGGCTGCGTCCTCCTGGTACCACACCTGGTTCCTTCCCGATTGCTTGGCTTTGTACATGCACACATCGCTGCGTTTAACGCACACCGCCACGTCCTCCTCCCCGCAGTAGATGCTGACCCCAATGCTGATGGTGACAGAGATATCCGTGCCGTTATGCTTAATCTTCGCGGAAGCCACACCAAGGCGCGCCCGTTCCGCCACGACAACCGCCTGCCGCAGATCCGTCTCCACCAGAACGGTCAAAAACTCCTCCCCGCCCCACCGCGCGCAGAGGTCGCCGCCGCGCGTGTGGTCCCGCAGTATCCTGGCGACTTCAACAAGCACCGCGTCTCCGGCGTCGTGGCCGTGGGTGTCATTGACACGCTTGAAATGATCGATATCGGCCATCGTGATCGCGAACGTCCGTTTTGAACGCTCCGCGCGCCGCGTCTCCCTGAGAAGCAGTTCCCCGACGCCGCGGCGGTTGAGCAGGGATGTCAGGGGATCCCTTTGGGAAACGATCTCCAGCTCCTGATTCTTGCGGAGGAGTTCCGCGCGGGTTGACGCCAATTCCTCCACCATCAAATTGAAGCTCTGGGAAAACTCGCCCAGGAAATCCACGCGCTGGGAAAAATCCCCTTTGGCCACCTGCTGGGTCTTCCAGGTCAGGTGGCGCAAATTGGCCTGGAGGTTCTTTGCGCAGTCGAGCAGCGCCGTCCGGCCGTGAGGCGGCTCATAATCAAGGTCGCCCCGAGACAACGCGGACAAGAACGGCAGAATGGACGCGTATTCAGAGATGAGTCTGTTGGCACAACGCGCCAATTGGCCGATTTCATCCTCCGGACAACCGGGGGGCAATTCAATCAAATCCGGAATCTGCCCGTCAACAAGGCGGGCGATGGCTTCCGTAATCCGGGCGATTTGCCCTTCGCCTGCGCGGGGCATCAGACGCGGCCTTTCATGCCGCGGGTTTCACGTCGAAGCGGCATACACGATCCCCGGAACACCAACAGTCAACCTCCTTCACGATGAACTCCCGCTGCGTGTATGCCTTCAACAGGCCGGCGATGAAACCCTCGTCATACGTGCAGATTACCTCATCGCAAACGGGAAGGCCCGAACAGTCCAGATCTTCGGCCACGGTCATGGTGAAGGTGAGGTTTTCCAGGTCGGCCTTTTCAACCCGGAGTATCCCCACGCCCATGTTCTTCAGAACTTCCTGAAGGTCGCCGACGAACTCGTTGAATTCGCCCCGCCTCGTGATGAGCCTGTCAAAGAAATGCTTGCCCGCAGTCTTGCCGGATTCGTAGAACACGCGGTCCGCCGCGGCAACCCCGAACTCCCTGATGAGCGTGTCCCGAAGTGTGAACTGCATCAAACGATAGACGGCCACATCGGTGCTGTGCCCAAGATTGGGACGCCCGTTGTCCACGTCTCCCAGCATGGTCCACTCGAACTTGCTGCCTTTCCGTTCTTCCCTGAACATGCGGCAATTCCTCTCGCTCGCGCTCTTGCCGCAACCGTGCGAACGAACGGTTGAATCCAAGAGCGTATTCGGCTTAATCAGGCGCCGGATTCTGTTGGCTGCCGTCCAGCGCAATGCCGGAGGACGGTTTGTCCGGGCCGCGATTACCCTGCCTCAGCGCCGCTTCGAGCGCGCGATCTGGGTCGACTATGACCACGACTACGACCTCGATCTGATCCTCCTCGGCGA
>CAIXUF010000354.1 GCA_903922535.1 Candidatus Hydrogenedentota bacterium | reverse complement strand
TCCTTGACCTGGGTGACTCGCATGCCGGTGGCGCGTTGCAGCAGTTCGGGCAAGATCCCCTTGTGCGTCGGATCCAAATGCTGGACGATGACAAAAGCCATGCCACTGCTCTCCGGCACGTGCCCCAGGAACTGCTCCAAAGCCTCAAGTCCCCCGGCAGAAGCGCCAATGCCGACGATGGGGAACGAGCGGCTGGCCGGCAAGGCGGGGGCTTCCGAGGAAACAACTTTGGCCGGCTTCAAACGTGCCTCCGATCTTGCTTAAGATATCGGCATAATACCGTCTGATATGGTAGCGCCAATACGCCCGCCTTACGCCGTGGGTTGGATGACGCTTTCATGGACAGTTTGGTTGACATTATTAGATGATTGTTGCACCGGTCGCTGCGTCGCGTCAATCTCGTTTTCGATTTTCTTCGTGCTGGCCGTGGTCGAAGTGCGCAACGTTAGCAGCCGGAGGTAGCGCCGGGTCCATCCGGTTGTGTTCGCGTTTTCTTTCATGCCACACGTCGTTTGGTTTGGTGTGTTCGGTTCGTCGACCTCCGCAGATCAGTCCTTCTTGTTCCCCAAGGCCAACAACACGATCCCGCCAACGAGCGCCAGCGCCCCGACGACCGGGGGTACGAAGTGGCTGTGGGTGGTTTCCAAATGCACGGGGCCGAGATCAATTGGCTTGCCCGGGGTTCGAAAGGTGATGCCGGAATACGCGAGCACCACAATGCCCACCGTGATCAGTATGGCGGCCATGATTCCTCTGGATGTCATCTGCTACCTCCGTCCTTGTTTTCTGAATCGGCAAAACCATTGCAAGTGTCCACAACATATGTCGCTCCTCTCCGCAGCCCGGGTTGGTGCGATGTCACACCTTGCGACCCGGTTTCTTCCTTTGCGTTGAGGGGATAGTACGCGATGGGGTGATTGTGCGCAGTGGGGTGAAACCCTACCGGGCAGTTTGTCGGGATCAGTACTCTGGGTTGCAAATACCGTGCGTCCTGTGGTAAACAGTTGTGAGACAGACGCGGCGCGTGTGCGTGCGCCGTACGCGCGAAAGGGGGATTCGTCTGCTACACGACCGCAAGCGCATCATGACGGTGCCAAATGCACTCTCGGCCTATCGCATTGCGGTTGCGCCGGTGATCCTGTGCATGATCCTCTGCGGCCACCGCACGGCGTTTGCCGCGCTGGTGATCGTCAGTCTGGTCACGGACGTCTTCGACGGTCTGATCGCACGCCGATGGCACCAGGAGACGGACCTGGGCACCAAACTGGATTCCTGTGCCGATCTGGTCACCTATATACTCGCCATGGGCGGAATGGCCATGTTTGAGTGGCCGTTCATTGTCGCGCACGGCGTCCCATTCGGACTGATGGTTGGCTTCTACCTGGTGGCGCAGGCACTATCGCTGGTGCGCTTCCATCGGCTGATCAATCTGCACCTCTACTCCAGCAAGGCCATGGGCGTTGTTTTGGGCGTATTTTTCACCCTCTATTTTCTGGTCGCGTATATCCCCG
>CAIXUF010000353.1 GCA_903922535.1 Candidatus Hydrogenedentota bacterium | reverse complement strand
TGTCGGCTTTGCCGTGGCGCTGGTGGGCGATCCGCCGCTGCTCATTCTGGACGAGCCCATGAGCGGCCTCGACCCCATCGGCCGCCGCATGATCCGCGAGACCATCCTGCGCCTGCGGGACGAGGGCAAGACGATCTTCTTCAGTTCCCACGTGCTTAGCGATGTGGAGGAGTTGTGCGACCGCGTCGGCATGCTCGTGGAGGGCCGTCTGGCACATCACGGCCGGGTGGATGCCCTGCCGGGCCGACGCATGAAGGAGGTGGACGTGTTGGCGGAGGGGCTGGATGCGTCCGCCGCAGCAGCCTTGGCGGCGCGCACGGCCGGACACCGCCAAATCGACCAGGTGCACCTGTTCCGGGTGGCCGACCTGGATGCGGCCAACGCGTTGGCTGCGGACATCCTTGGCGCGGGCGGGCACATCCGGGAATTGCAGCCGGTGCGCGAGTCGCTGGAGGACTTCTTTGCCCGGATACAGGAAAAGGAGGCCGCAAAATGAGAATACTGGCGGTGGCGGGAAACACCTTCCGCGAGGCGGTCCGCGACAAAGTGCTTTACGTGCTGCTGTTCTTCGCGGCGGTCGTTATTCTTGGGTCGCGGGCACTGGGCTGGATCAGCGTCGGGCAGGACCTGAAAATTGTGAAGGATTTCTGTCTCGCCTCCATGTCCGTGTTCGGCGCGCTGATTGCCATTTTTGTGGGCACCAGCCTGCTTTACAAGGAAATCGACAAGAAGACACTGTACACCATCGTCGCCCAGCCGATGCACCGTTATGAGTTTGTGCTGGGCAAGTACCTTGGCCTGATTGCCCTGCTCGCCCTTGCGCTGGGCGGCATGACCGCGCTGTCCACCGCCTATGTGCTGGTCCTGGGCGGAAAACTGAACCTGGTCTTCTTCCAGGCGGCACTGCTCAACTTCTGGAAACTGCTTGTGGTCACGGCGCTGGCCGTGCTGCTGTCCGCGCTCACCTCGCCGATACTCGGCGCGATCATCGTGTTCTGCCTCTTCGTGTTCGGCCACGCCACCGGCATCTTCCTGGATCTGCCGCCCCAGTTCGACGGCACCTTCACCAAGCACTTCTTTGAAGTCATCTACTACTGCGTGCCGAATCTGGACAATTTCAACCTGCATTCCGAGGCCGCCAACGACGTGCCCGTGTCCCTTGCATACACGGCCTGGGCGCTGGCCTACGGCACGGCCTATTCGGCCGTGCTGCTGATCATGGCCTGCCTGGCCTTCGAGGGCAAGGACCTATGAACACGGGCGTGCCGGCGCCGCGGCGCCGCCACAGACTGCTGCACTGCCTGGTTTGCGCCGCGCTTTGCTTCGCCGCGGCGGTGGCCTTCCAGATGGGCGCGGACCGCGCGCGGAGCGCGGACCGCGGCGCCAGCGTGCTCTACCTGCCCAACGAGAAACTGCTCAGCCACGCCACCGTCGGCCTGAACACCATTATCGCCGACGTTCTTTGGCTGCACTGCATACAGTATGTCGCCATCGAGAACCGCCAGGCGCGCAACTTCACCTGGCTCGAAACGATGGTCCGCACCACGGTGCGCCTTGACCCCCATTTCAGGGACGCGTACCGGTTCGGCGCCATCTTCCTGTCTGCGCTGAAGGCCGATGCCGAGGCCAGCACCCGGCTGCTGCACATCGGGATTCCGCAGAACCCCCGCGCCTGGGAACTGCCCTACGAACTGGGCATGAACTACCTGATGAACCGGCGCAATGAGCCCGATGCGCGGCGCTATGCCGCATACTACCTGGGCATGAGCGCCGCCACCGGCCGCTCGCCCGAATTTGTCGCCGTCACCGCCGCCAAGCTCCAGAGCGAAAACAACCTCGACAACGTCGAGGAGGATATGTGGCGGCAGATGCTGGAAAGCCCCGACAAGATGATGCGCGACCTCGCCGAACGCAAGCTCAAGGAACTGTTCATTCGCGGGATCCTTCCCGTGCTGAGCCAGGCCGCGGGGCAGTACCACGACAAGACGGAACGCTGGCCCGAGACCATTGAGGATCTCAAGCGCGAGGGGATCGTCCAGAACGATCCTCCCGACCCCCTGGGCGGGCGCTATTTCTTCGGCCCGGATGGAAAAGCCCTCAACACCACCCTGCTGGACAATGAAAAGAAGGTCGCGCAGGGGATAATCGAACAGGCCGTCCGCAACTACCAGGACAAGAAAGACAAGTGGCCCGATTCTCTGGATGCGGTCGTCAAGGAAGACCTGATAAAGGAAATCCCGCCGAATCCCTATCCCGGGCAAAGCTGGAAGTATGACCCGGCGGCGGGCACGGTGGAGTAGTGGATCAGAACGCGTCCAGCCGTGCCTTCGGGCCGTGCCTTCGGACATGACGGGCGTGGTCGAAGGTTCTTCGCGCTTGCGCGGGACGGGGGCCGGACTATAGGCTATGCGCCGGGCGCCGCTGCGGCGTCTTTGGCGAGAGACCATTCCCAGGAGGTATGCCATGCGCGTGCTGGTCACCGGCGGCGCCGGATTTATCGGTTCCCACCTTTGCGAGGCGCTTGTCGCGCGGGGGGACCGGGTGTGGGTGCTGGACGACCTGAGCACGGGACGTTTCGAGAACATCGAGCACGTGCCCGAAATCACGACCATCATCGATTCCACGCTGAACCAGGAGATCGTGCGCGACCTCGTCCGCGAGGTCGACGTCGTCTACCATCTCGCCGCCACGGTGGGTGTGCAGCTCGTGGTCAACCACCCCATCCGCACCATCGTGAACAACATCCGCGGCACCGAAGTGCTGCTGGAGGAAACCTGCCGCTACCGCCGCCGCCTGCTGATCACCTCGACCAGCGAGGTTTACGGCAAGGGCGCGGGCGACGTGTTCCGGGAGCAGGACGACCGGGTGATCGGGCCCACGGACCGGCTGCGCTGGTGCTATGCCGAATCCAAGGCCGTGGACGAGTTCCTCGCGCTGGCCTATTGGCGCGAGAAGCGCCATCCCACGGTCCTCACGCGCCTGTTCAACACCGTCGGGCCGCGCCAGACGGGCCGTTACGGCATGGTGGTGCCGACTTTTGTGCGTCAGGCGCTGCTCGGCGAGCCGCTCACGGTCTTCGGCGACGGCCAGCAGAGCCGCTGTTTTGCCCATGTCGGCGACGTGGTCCCCGCGCTGATAAAACTGATGGACGATACCCGGACCAACGGCGAAATATACAATATCGGCAGCAACCAGCGCGTGACCATCGAAGATCTGGCGCGGCGCGTCATCGAGCG
>CAIXUF010000352.1 GCA_903922535.1 Candidatus Hydrogenedentota bacterium | reverse complement strand
TCCGCCCGACGGGGTCTGGCTGATCACGACGCCCGCGGCAACCGTGTTGCTGCACGTCGTTGTCACCGCGCCCACGGTCAGGTCGGCCGCAAGCACGGCGGCCTCCGCCGCAGCCTGTGTCAGGCCGGTCACGTTGGGAACCGGCACACTGCTGCATGGGCCGGACGAAACCACCAAGTCAACCGGACTGTGCCAGGGCGCCAAGTCGGGCGTCCAAATGGTGTTCTGACTGATCACATTGCCCACAGCAACCGTGTTGCTGCACGCCGTCGTCACCGCGCCAACCGTCAGATCAGCCGCAAGCACCGCGGCTTCCGCCGCAGCCTGCGGCATACCGACCACGTTGGGAACCGGCACGATGCACGGACCGCTCGAAACCACATAGTTGACTGTGCTGTTCCACTTCGCCATGCCTCCCGATGGGGTCTGGCTGATGACGACGAACCAGTCAACCGTGTTGCTGCACTCAAGTCCGGGTATTCCCGGTGTCAGTCCGGCCGCCATCATCGCGGCTTCCGCCGCATGCACGCCCATACCCACCACGTTGGGAACTGGCACTTCACACTGGCCATACCACACGGTCAGCGTTGCCACGCTGTCGGTCTTGTTGCCCGCCGCGTCGGTAGCCGTAACGGTCACGGGCACACTCGTGTGGCCCGTGTCGAGCGCGGAAAACACGACGGAAGTGCCCGCCGCCGGAGACTGGGTCAGCGTCACGAGACCGCCGCCGGAGTCCTCGGCCACGACGCCCGCAGTGAAGTCAGGCACAGGGGCCGTGCAATCAACGCCAGCGTCAACGGCCTGACTGGCCGGCGGCGTGGTGAAGATCGGCGGGGTGGTGTCTGCCGGGTTCGTCAATGCCTCGTAGGCGCCCATGTCGACACCGGCACCCTGGGGACGCGCAACCCCCGCAATGTCCGTGGCGGGCGCATTGGCTGAAGTGCCCGTGTCAATGCATGGCGAGCCCTCCTGAAGCTGCAGGGAGCCGCCGACGGCATCCATGAACAACGGGTCCGCATTGATGTTTCCCACTCCGGAGTATCCGCCCTGGACGCACGAATAGGTCACCATCGGCGTGGACTTCGAACCATCATATATTTCCGCCCCGGAGGGGGCCGTGTCGCCCCAAAGGATGCAGTTCGTCAATACCGGTGAGGAACCGATGTAGTCGCAAATCCCCCCACCACAATCGCCGGACGAGTTGCCCGTGAACGTGCAGTTTATCAATGTCGGCGAAGACGTATTGTTGTGCATGCCGCCACCGCCGCCACCGCCGAGATTTAGGATCGTGTTGCCTGTGAACGTGCAGTTCGTCACCGTCGGAGAAGAAGAGAAGCCGTTCTCCATCCCGCCGCCGGAGTCAGCCAAGTTGCCCGCGAACGCGCAGTTCGTCACCGTCGGCGAAGAAGAGAATCTGTTGCACATCCCGCCGCCCCCGTAGGGGCCCAAATTGCCGGTGAACGTGCAGTTTGCCACCGTCGGCGAAGAAGAGTCGGTGTTGCACATCCCGCCACCGTAATAGCTTGCCGAGTTGCTGGTAAACACGCAATTCGTCACCGTCGCCGAGGAAGAGTCAGCGTTGTACATCCCGCCGCCCATGTCAGAACGCCCCCGGGTGACGGTAAAGCCGTCCAGCACGGCCGCATTGGAGCCCACGACGCACCGACGCATTTCTTGGCCGTCAACTACGGTGACATTCGCCGTCCAGTTGCGGTCGTCCAGCGAGTCCTCGGCACCGACAAATCCGCCATAGATTCTCACCCCGGGCCGCATCGTCACCACGGGGTCGCTCGTCGAAGTGTATGTGCCCGCGGCAACCCACAGATCGCCGCCGCAGCCGCTGGCGGCAACATCCACCGCAGACTGAATGTCCTGGAACGCCGTTTCCCAAGAACCGCCGTCCCAGGGTCCGGCGGTGTTTTGCGCGTTGACACGGTAAGGCCCACCGCTTCCCCAAACGGTTACCGCGCGCGTGACCTCGGCGGCTCTGTTGCCGTAGCCATCGCTTGCGTTGTAACGCACGGTGTGGACGCCGCACACCGCCGTGTTCACCGTGTCGCCGCCAACCGTCACCGTCAGTGTGCCTGCGCAGGCGTCCATCGCTATCGCGCCCGCATCGCTGTACGCGCTGCCGCACTCCACCGTCACCTCCCGAAGACCGATCAGCGTTATGACCGGCGGCATGTCGTCCATCACGGTCACGGTCAGTGTGGCCGCGCCACGCAGTCCGGCACCGTCCGGATCGCTTGTGTACAGCACGGTGTACACGCCCGACTCGGGATGATCCACATCAAGGCCGCCCACGTCGGTTGCCATGGCGGCCAACGGGCCGGCGCAAGCATCCGCAGCCAAAGCCGTGGGAAGCGAAAAGGCCACGCCGCACTCTTCCACAAGCATGCTGCCGCCGCAAATGGTCACCACGGGCGGAGTGAGGTCCGCGAAGGTCGCCGTCACTGTCTTGTTGCCGTCCATAACGATGCTGGAACCCGGTGAGGCGCTGGAAATGTCGCCGCTCCAGCCCGTGAACGTGTGGCAGGTTAATCCTCTGGCGAACAGCGGGACGTTCTCGCCCCGCACAAAGGAATGCACCCCTTCGGGCGGTGTCGTGACGCCGCCGCCGGCCGGGGAAACCGCCACGGTGAGTGTGACAATCTCGTCCGGTGCGGCCGCCCCCGCGTACACGCCCATGTTGACTCCCCCGCCCTGCGGATGCTCCGTCCCCAGGATGTCCGTAGAGGGCGCACCGTTCGATGTGCCTGAACCAAGGCACGGCGAATCCGCCTGAAGCTGCAGGCTGCCACCGGTGGGATCCACAAACAGCGGGTCCGCGCTGATGTTTCCGACGCCGTCGAATCCCCCTTGAATGCAGGAATAGGTCACTGTGGCCGCACCCGCAATCGCCCCGCCGGAATTCCCCCATAGTATGCTGTTGGTCACCACCGGCGTTCCGCCGTCGCTGCAGATTCCTCCGCCGCCGTCCGGCCCGCCCGCGGCGTTGTTCAGGAAGACGCAGTTCGTGGCGTGCGTGGAGGAGAGCGCGTTGAACAGCCCGCCGCCGCCGCCGTTCTCAGCCGTGTTGCCCGTGAAGACACAGTTCACCATGGTCGGCGAGGACTGGTCATTGCATATTCCGCCGCCGGAGAAATACGCCGCATTCTGCGAGAATATGCACCCGGTCAAGACCGGTGAGGACAAATTGTTCCTCATGCCCCCGCCGGAATCACCGGAGGCAATGTTGTTTCTGAACAGACAGTTGGTCACCGTCGGCGAGGCGTTTTCGTTGAACATTCCGCCGCCGTTCCCGCCACCGCCTGAATCCTTTGCAAGGGAACGATTGCCCGTCCTTCCGGAGCTTCCCGAACGCCTGAACCCGTTCAGAGACTTCCCGCCGCCGCTCCCCGGGCTTTCGGCGCTGTTCCCCTCGAAGATGCAGTTGGCAATCGTGGGGGATGTCCCGGAATTGATCATTCCCCCGCCGTTGGCCGCATATCCGCGGGTGATGGTAAAGCCGTCCAACACCGCTGCGTTCGCGCCCGTCACGCACCGGCGCGCGTTCTCTCCGTCAATGACGGTGACGTTCACAGACCAGTTGCGCGCCTCCCGAGTGTCCTCCGTGCCGGCAAACCCGCCATAGATGCCCACGCCGGACCGCATCGTCACCACGGGATCGTTCGTGGAAGTGTAGGTGCCCGCGGCAACCCACACCTCACCGCCGCCCGCCGCCGCCGCCGCATCCACGGCCGACTGGATGTCGCGGTATGCCGTGGCCCAAGTCTTACCGTTCCAAGGCCCTGCGGTGTTTTGCGCGTTGACACGATAAGGCCCCGCGCACTCCAACACGGTCACTGTCCGGGTGACCTCGGCGGCGCTGTTGCCGTAGCCGTCATCCACGTTGTAGCGCACGGTGTAAGTGCCGGGCACTGAAGTGTTCACCGGGTTGGTTACCGCGATGCTGTCCGTCAGATCGCCCGCGCAGGAGTCACTGGCCGTCGCGCCCGCATCGTTGTAGGCCGCACCGCAATCCACGGTTTCCGGACTGGCGCCCAGCAGGGTGATGATCGGCGGGGTTTCGTCTGCCTCGTAGGCACCCATGTCGACACCCGCGCCCTGCGGACGCGGTACCCCCCGGATGTCCGTGGTGGGCGCACCCGTCGCAGTGCCCGTGTCAATGCAGGGAGAGCCATCCTGAAGCTGCAGATAGGTGTCCCCGGCATGCACAAGCAGGGGATCGGCGTCAATATTGCCCGTCCCGATGCATCCACCCTCTATATCGCTGTAAGAGGCCGCGAGGGTCGCGCGGTCGCCCAGCAGCGGTGAGGCATTGTCCCAGACTATGCAGTTGCGGAGTTCCGCCTGCACCGGATAGTATTCCGCGAGGCAGAAAGACGGCGTTCCCGTATTCTGAGTAAACACGCAGTTGGTGAACGCCACTGTTATTGGGTCGCGGCTTATGCTGCCGCAATGAACAACAGGGCCAGAATGCTGTGAGAAGACGCTGTTCTCCACCTGTGTGGCACAGGTGCTGCCGGAATCTAACACAAAACCCGTCAAGGCGCCCGCATTTGAGGTAAATATGCACCGCGCAATGGTTGGCGTGCTCTGGCCGCCGCAGGCAAGAGACGCCATCGCATTCGAATTGCCGGTAAAGGAACAGTCTTCAATCCGGGCTGCGGTCACTGCCCCGGTTTGCGCGCCGCAGAAGATGACGGCAACGCTGTTGGCGTTGTCCGCAATGACACATCCTGTGATCAGGGGACTGGACGGGCTTCCGCCTTCCGTCAGATTGGCAACAGCAAAAACGCTGTCGTTGCCCGTTATCGTGCAGTTGGCCATCGTGGGGGAAACGCCCGAATTGTCCACGGCAACCACGTGCGGATCCGACCCACCCCAAAGCGCCACGATCCATGCCCAGGAACTCCCGGCCCCCAGCCGCAGTGCACCGCCGCCTTGGGTGATGGTGAAGCCGTCCAGCCGGGCGTTGTCCGCGCCGTAAACGCAGGCATGCCCGCCCTGGCCGTCGATCGTCGTGACATGCGCCTGGACGTCGCGCCCGTCGCGCGCCTCTTCCGTGCCGGCAAACCCGCCATAGAGATCAACACCCGGCCGCATCGTCACCACCGGGTCTGTCATCGCGGTGTACCAGCCTTCGGCGACCCAGACCTCACCGCCGCAGTTGTTGGCGGCCGCGTCCACCGCGGACTGGATGTCCCGGAACGCCGTTTCCCAGGTGCTGCCGTCCCAGGGTCCGGTGGTGTTTCGCGCATCAACACGGCAAGACATGCCGCTCCCCGCAAGGATCAGCGTCGAGGTGCAGGTCGAAACGTTTCCCGAATTGTCGGTCGCCGTCACGGTCACCGGGTATGTTCCCCGCGGGAGTTCGTAACCCACCTCCGGAAACTGCGTCACAACAGGATTGGGATCGCACATATCCATCACGAACTGCACGAAGCTGGGCACCGCGCCAACGCAGCCGT
>CAIXUF010000351.1 GCA_903922535.1 Candidatus Hydrogenedentota bacterium | reverse complement strand
TGCTCATCACCGCCGCGCCCCAGGCGGTCTTCCCCGCGACGCTCTTTCCGACGGACCTCCCGCGCAGGGACTGGGTGCATTTCAGTGCGGCGGGCTTCCCGCAGCCCGTGTGCGGGGTGGTCTACAGGCTCGGCGACACGGTGACGAACGGCATGGCGCTCGGCGGCATCGACACGGGCTGCATCGACCTCGAAACAAGCGGCCTGCTGGGCTACTGCACCATTTTCAATTCACACATACCGCGCCGGGGCCCCATCAACCTGCCCATTCTGGGCATGAGCGTCGGCGGCAAGACATGGGTCCTTTGTGATCCCAAACAGATGAAGCAGGGCTGGGGTGGCAGTCAGAACAGCCTGGAGGGCAAAGCGCTCCCGCCGGTTTGGGCCGATCTCAAACTGGAGGGATTGGGCTCGGCAAAGGAAATCCATTACTGGGGCCATTACCCCGTGGCGGACCTCGAATTCGACACCGACGCCCCGGTTTCGGCGGGCCTGCGCGCGTGGGTGCCCTTCCTCCCGGGGAACGTCGCCGATTCGGTGGTCCCCGCCATCGTATTCGAGGTCCATATTAGAAACACGGGTGACGTGCCGCAGAAAGGAACGGTCGCCTTCTCATTTCCGGGGCCAACCGACTCCGAAGCGGGCGGCAGGGACTTCACACGGGAGCCCGTCAACGGCGGATTCACCGGCTGTGAAATCAAGGCCCCGCTTGCGTCCTACGCGCTCGGCGCACTGGATGAGGAACACGCGCGCACCGGAGGCGGACTGGGCGCGGACAGCGCGGCATGGGCCGCACTGGCGAAGACATTGCCCGATGCCGCGCCCGCCGACCCAAGCGCCAGTGTGGCGGTGGATTTCGACCTGGAATCCGGCAGGGACAAGATCGTGCGCTTTGTGCTCACCTGGCATGCGCCCACGTGGAACGGTGTGGGTGTCAACGGCGCGACCAAGGGGTACGACGGATATTTAGGCGAGCCCCGCACCTTTACGCACATGTACGCAAAGCTCTATCCAAGCGCCGCGGGCACGGCGCAACGCATCGCCGCACAGCACGCGGCGCTGCTCCAGCGGGTGCTCGCCTGGCAGCAGGTCATCTATTCGGAGAACCGGCTGCCGGTCTGGCTTCGTGATTCCCTGATCAATGTGCTGTACATGATGTCGGAGGACAGCTACTGGGCGCAGAAACGGACGCCGCTTCCGGAATGGGTGCGCGAAGAGGACGGCCTCTTTGGCATGAACGAGTGCCCGCGGGGCTGCCCGCAGATCGAATGCATTCCCTGCTCCTTCTATGGCAGCCTGCCGATCGCTTATTTCTTCCCCGAACTTGAACTGGCAACGCTGCGTGGGTACAAGGGCTACCAGTTCGACGACGGCGCGCCGACCTGGATCTTCGGCGGATGCACGGGCCACACGCCCTACATTGACTTCGCCTACCCGACCAAGGGCTACCAGTTTGCGACCAACGGCATTTCGCTCGCCTCGCTCGTGGACCGCTTTCTTATGTGCCAGGACACACCGGACAGGAAATATCTCCAGGAACTCTACCCGATGGTCAAGAAGTGCATGGAGTGGACCGTGCGCCTGCGCTCCACGCCGGAATACGGGATCGGGGAGCGGATCATTTCCATGCCGGACAAGAACGAGGGCACCGAGTGGTTCGAAGCCCCCGAACCGGGGTGGTGCGGGATGACGGCCCACGTCGGCGATTTGCATCTCGCCCAACTGCGCATCACCGAGCGCATGGCCCGGCAAGCCGGAGACATCGCGTTTGCGGATCAGTGCTCGGAATGGACCAAGGCCGCACTGGAGGCCATGGACAAGCGTCTCTGGGACCCGCGCGGATTCTACCTCAATTACCTTGAACCCGAAACGCAGCGCAAGTCCGACCTCGTGTTCGGTTATCAACTCGACGGCGAGTGGATCATCGACCACCACGGCCTCTCCCCCGCGCTGCC
>CAIXUF010000350.1 GCA_903922535.1 Candidatus Hydrogenedentota bacterium | reverse complement strand
TTCTATGTTCCGTTCAAGCTCAAGGCTCGCGCCAAGCAGACCATCCGCGTCCTGCTGACCTGGCACGTGCCGCAGAGCGGCCTATGCGCGGGAGACGCCGCCCAAGGCGATTGCAAGTGCGGCACGAACGCGCCCGTAGCGTGTCGTAACGGGTGCGCCAGTAATCGGCCACGGCGTGGATGTCCTTGAACCGCGTCGCGTACCAGGGGACGTATGCGGTGGGATCATTCGGCCCGTGCTTGCTGCAATCGCACGGGACATCGTCTCCCGCGCATAGGCCGCTCTGCGGCACGTGCCAGGCCAGCAGGACCCGGAGCGTCTGCTCGGCGCGGGCCTTGAGCTTGAACGGAATATAAAAACTGCCTCCATCGCTGCTTTTGCCTTCGGCAAACGGAGCTTTGGTTTGACTCTTTCCGGCGGCCAGATTCTTCCATAGCATGGTCAGGGAATCGAACCAGGTCCCGCGGAACCAGGCGCAATCCGTTTTGACGCCGGAAGAAGCGGTGAACGCCGCGAACTGGCCGGTGGACGCCGTTGCCTGGGGGCCCCACTGATCCGGCGTGGGATACTCCGGTTTCCCAGGTGTTGCGCCATCCGGGGGAAGACCAAACGACAACGATACGCCCCAGCCAAAGCCGCAAAGTTCGAAGGCGAACATGATCTCGTGCTCGCCCGCCTCCAGGGTCGCGACGACCTCCGTGCGGCCGGGGCGGTGCGGATTTTCATGCTCGGCTTGCGCGGCAATGGGTTGGCCATCCACGAACAGACGCATGCCGCCGTCATGACCGATGGAGAACACCAAGCGTCCGGCGGTGGCGACGCGGACGCGCGTCCCGATATAAACGAAGCCGTCGGCGGCGCCGAAGCGTTCGTAGGCGTTGGCGAAGTAGCCGCTCATGTTCGCGCTCTTCCAGTCCAGGTCGTCCGCCAGCCGCGCACAGGGGGCTTGCGCGATTCCCCGGGCGATGGGGAACAGCCGCGATATCTGCCAACTGGCGACATATGGCGACATGGGGCTGGCCGGGGGGGTGCCCAGCAGAAACCCGCCGTTCATCGGGCTGACCGTGCCGGCGGCTTTGTCGTTGGCCCGCATGAAGTTTGTGGCGTGGAAGGAAAAGACGCCTTCAACGATCTTGTTTGTGCGGTTCCTGAGGCGGTATTCCAGGGCGGCTACCGGCAGGCTGGCGTTGTCGGCATCGCCAGGGATGAACGGGCTCCAGCCGGTGAGTTCGACTTTCACCGGCATAGTTTTGTCCGCGAGCCGCACGATCCCGAAGGGAAAGCGGGTTTCGAATGTTGCCTGGGCGAAGCGTGGCAGCCCATCGGCCTTACCGGCGCTGCGGCCGTTTCCCGCGTTCGGCAGGCCGAACGCCTTACGCATGGGCACCGGGCCCTCCAGCACCCGGGCCGTGCGCGCGCCCCTCACGTGCAGGGCGGCGAACATCAGCGGTTCGTTGAAGACCTCTGGCTTGTGGCGCAGCGAGACATGCGAGAACGCGCCGGTGCCTTCCAGGCAGATCATCCCCGCGCCCATCCCGCCCATGGGAAAGGCAACCTGGTTGAGATACTCGTTCGCATACGGGCCATTGTAAGACCGGGGTGCAGTTTTCATGGTGTTTTCCTTTTTTTTAATCGTGATGCGGGTGTTGACTAAATCAATATCGTGTAACTACACGGAGCAATATACACCGGCGTTGTCCGGAAAGCAAACATTATTTTCATGACCGTGTAATGCGCCGGGCGCAAGTCAGTTTCGTAGGGCTGTTCAGGGAAGTCAATGGCGCGACCACGCGTTTCGCGTGGCTGGCGCAAGGTATACCACGCCAGAGGCGTGGTCGCGCCTACAGAGACCGTTGTAGGGCCTCAGCTTGCTGAGGCCAAGATCGG
>CAIXUF010000349.1 GCA_903922535.1 Candidatus Hydrogenedentota bacterium | reverse complement strand
GTCAGTATCACGTGGGTTACGATGTTGTCCGTGCTCAGATTCGCGCAGTTGGGCCACGACTGGTAGTCGCACACGTTCCCCGCTATGTTTGGAACCACCGTCCCATTTCCACGTGCTGTGGCCGAAATGGTGAATTCGGAATTGTTTGAGCCGGCCACGGGCTGCACGGTCCAGTTTAAGATCGTGGCCGTGCTGTCCGAAAAGTTCACGGAATCATGCCCGAATGCCGGCCCGCCGCTATCAGTCGTATCGACGGGCGAACCCCAGGGCCCGCCCCGCAGCACAACATCAAAAGAGACCAGAGAAGCGCCGGACGTGTCGGCCTGGCCCGACGCGCGCACTATGTAGGGGTACATTGCATATTGACTGAAGAATTTAAAATCGGGATAATTCGTATTAGAATAATTATTCCACACAGCACCGAAATCCCAGCCATTATAAGACAATCCATGCAGCATGTCGTCCGTACTCAGACCGGTTCCCACAGCCGAAGTGGCACAGCCCGAGGTCTGCTTGTCCCAATAGCAGTTTGTCGCCGTCCCGCCTGACGCAAGCGCCACAAGGCCGCCCGTGCCGCCGTTGACATAGCCCGACGAGTAGCAGTTTACGAGGCTTCCGCCGCCGTAATCGGAAATGAGTCCACCGTTGTAATCGCCCCCGGTGACGCTTCCCCGGGCATAACAATTAGCAATGGAGCTATAATAGTCTACTGATCCAACGAGGCCTCCTGAATCTCCCGCCTGCGTGGCTACCGTTGCGCTGCTGTAGGATTTGGAGAGTGACGCGCCGGATGAGAGGACGCCAATCAAACCACCGCAGCCGCTGCCATTGGGCGCGACAGTTGCAGACACAGTGCCGGCGGAAGTGCATTCTGTTATTCCCCCCCCGTAAGCGTTTCCTATCAGCAACCCCCCTTTTATCATGTTGCAGGCGACCGTTCCCCCAACCGCACAACGTTGGACGGTGCCTCCCCACAGTTCAGCTATTAAGCCGGCCACCAGGGTGCTGCCCGTAATATTGACATTCGTCAACCGAAGATTAATCATTCTGCCGCGGAAGTTAGATCCAAACGGCGCAACAACATCTGAGCCCCCCAAGTTTATGTACAAGCCGTTGATCGTGTGGCCGTTTCCGTCAATAGTCCCCGAGAAATCGTTGATCGGGACAAAACCCGCTCCGCCGTTCCAACCCGTGGTTGCGCCGGCGTCGATGTCGTTGGCCAGTATGAAAGAACCGGCAAGATCGTTTTGGGGAAGCGTCTGAAATTCCTCTATGGTCGTGATGGGGGTGGGCGCGGCGGCCCATGCCGTGCCCGCGGACAGGATCAGGGCGATCACCGCAAACCCCAAGAGTCTCAACCCGAAAATGCCCCGTTGCTGAAATGCGCGCGCCATGGCAGGATGCTCCTCGTTCTTGGCAAAGGTGTGCCGGCATGAACTCGTTGTGTGCGTCATGGCTCAGTTCTCCGGATTCAATTCGGCCACGTCGGACACGTAATTCAGGCGGAAGGTGCCCTGCACGTAGAGGGGGGTTCTGTGCAGTCCCGTGATGGTTTCGGAGTAGGTCCCACCGAGCCACTTGTCGCCCCATCCCGCGTAGGCGGCATCATCGAGGCTGGCCGAGTAGTCGGCAAACGCGAGTGAAACGTCGCGCGTGATGGACCAGGATTCGTCGCCGTCCGCCAGCTTCGTTGCGTAATGCTCGTCGAGATTGTTGTGGTCGGGATGAAACTTGTGCTTGAACGGGTTGAGTGGATCGTCATAGTCCAGCGGCACCGGGCAGGTGATGGTGCCGACGGCGCTCGCGGGGGTCGGGAAGGTGCCGGTCATGGCGATGGGCGCGCGGAATCCGAAGGCGGGCGTGCTGAAGCGCCGGCCCACCTGCACGCCGCCGCGGACCGTCGCGCCCTTGAATTTCGCCAGGAGGCTTTCATCGGTGATGAGCACGTACTTGCCGGGCACATCGACCACCTTGCCGCCGGCAAAGGCCGGGTCGTCCTTGAGGGTGCCGTCCTTCCACATCATGGTCACCTGCTGGAGGAACCGGACCGTGCCGGTTGCGTCCACGTGGACGATGATGGTGAAGCTGAATTCGGACCCGGAAGGCTGGGGCGTGGCGTGGTTGAGCGTGCTGGACGGGTCTCCCATCTCGGGCTGGCTCACCATGTTGACGGTCGCAGACCCCACCCACAGCCCGGCGGCCGTGTGCGCCTGGTCCTTTGCGCCCGTGGTGGTCTGGAGCCCGAGGGATGTCACCGGCACGCAAACCAGCATGCCCGCCCCGTCGCTGATCTGGACAATCGACTGGTAGTTCGCGTTGTCGGGCGCCGTGGGCGGCGTCATGTCGCGCCGCCGCACGCCCAGCCGGATGGGTTTGCCGGCGCCGGCATCGATGGGCAGCGTCATGGGCTGCGCGTCGGCGTACGCGTGCCAGCCCACGTCGCCGCCGGCATAGTCGTTTTTCCAGTACGACAGCGGCACCGCGCCCGCAAGGGAGGTCGTTGCGCCTGTGGGCGGGCTCTCCGAATCCACCACCCGAAGCGTGCAGGTTTTCGCGGTGCCCGAATCGTTATAGGCATGCAGCCGCAGCTCCGTCGCCCCGCGCCCGAAATCCACAGCCCCGTGGCTGTCCGACTCGACCCGCAGGGGTCCCTGAAACTTTGAGCTGCCGCTGGTCCATACCCAGAATGCCTCGCCAAATTTGGGGGTCTCGGAGGCCGGGTTCGCCACCTGCTCCCACGTTTGCGTGCTTTGGCTCAGGCGGAACACCGACTGGCCGGCATGCGCCGGCGAACCGGCAAACAATTGTTGAATCGTCGGGGCGCCCGCCGGGTCTGTATGGAAGCCGACCAAGTTGTAGGCATCGGCAACCCATGTCAGCCCCCGCAATGAGGGCCTGCCACGGACCGTCAACGTGACCGGCACCGTGCCGTCCACCTTGACCAGGTAGGGCCGGTTGCCGCGCATCACACGCAGCGTCGTCAGCGCGCGGGCAACCGACGTCTCGGGAAAATACACGGACCAGTCCGGATCGCGGGGGGTGAGCTTGCTGGGATCCCGCACGAACTGAACCGTCGAACGGTCCGGGTTCCAGAACCAGACACTGTCGATCGGCAGACCGCTGAAGACCGTCGCGCAATCGCCCGGCTCCGGTTCGACGTCCATGAACACCGCGTTCCAGCCCGGGTTGAGCGTGAAGGTGCGCGTCATCCATTGGGCGTGCGCGGGACTGCACCATATCCCGGCGAGTACAATCAACAAGAAAGAAATCAGTCTTAAGCCAGGCAGTCTGTGCAGGACTTGACTGCTTTCGTTTGCCCTCACCCGGATTGACAATTGCACCATGCTCAAAGAATGTCTCATTCCGCCTCTCTCCAATCGACTTCTCGAGTCAATTTGTCATTAAGCAAGCTCTTTTTCGTCGCCCTGACCGTTTAGGAGCTTTGACGTCCCAACCATTCCCACACGCGTCTCATATTTCCCGTAAACAATGACATATGGTTAAAGTGATAAAATTTTTCCGACAATACACTAATTTATTATGCTTGTCAAGAAAGCGCGTCAGAAAGCACGTCGCGACTCAGCGGCGTGAAACCAAAGCCGGACCGGAGGTCTTGGACAAACTGCGTTTTCGGGACTTCTTGCGGGACGTCCACAGGCTTGACTATCCAGACTCCGGAAATGAGTTGGTCCGGGTATTGCAAAACCTGAACCTCGCCACGGAAACCGGTGTGCTCAATCTTGCTGGCCTGTTACTCTTTGCCGAACAGCCGGAACGGTTCAAGCCGCAGTTCATTCTCAAAGCCGTCCTCTATCCCGGCAATAACATACACGCCGCCGAATACCTCGATACGGAAGATTTTGCTGGTCCACTTCGCCACATG
>CAIXUF010000348.1 GCA_903922535.1 Candidatus Hydrogenedentota bacterium | reverse complement strand
GACAGCCGGATGCTGGCCTCGGTGATGTTGCGCGCCGCCAGAGGCAGCGGGCCAAGGTCCTTGCGCGCAATATAGAAGCGGCTCGCCGGAAGGTTGAGACCGACGGCTGTCACCTTGGGCGCCGCTTCGGTCTTGAGGGCGAATGCGCCCTGGATGTTCAGTCTGCCGTCGACGCTCTTGAGCGTGTTGTCAATGCTGATTTGGTACTGCTGGCCGGTCTTCCAGTTCCCGGAGAGCCTTATGGAGTCCCCCTGCATCTTGACCGCAAGATTGGCCACTTCCGGCCTGATTCTTAACGTCTTGCGCAGGGCTTCGGGGTCTACCGGCGCGTTGAAATTCATTTCATACCGCAGCCCCTCAAGTCCGGCCCGGTCCCAGTATTGCCAGGTGGTGCGCAGCGACTTCTCCTCGGCCTGGCCGCCGTTCTGGGCGCCTTCCTGCTCGGGAGTCGTGGGTGCCACGGTCAGGCGCAGAGGTTCAAGGAGATAGCCCTCCTTCACGAAAAACGGCGGGGACAGATCCACCGCCAGGCTCTTCACGTCGCCCAGCGCCGCCGAATCCAGTGTGACGTGGTACGCGGAATTCGATTCGGAATTCTTGACCTCATCGGGAACGGTGAACTTGACGGGATTCTTGTTGTCTCCCCGGACCACCTTCAACTGCTTGACGAAATCCGCCGTCTTGACGCGGTCCGACAGCGTCATGCTGAGCGTGTCCCGCGTTTCCCCGCCGGATTTCATCCATTCAGTGTGGAGCACACTCAGGGGCTTGCCCTGAGGCAGCGACACCTTCAGCGCGGGCGCGAGCCAGGTGTCCAGCGGTCCCGCGGACTCGGCCGTGCGTGTGAAGAGTAGCGTGGCCGGCAGGCTGGCGGCGGCACCCGTCACACTCACGGTGAAACTGGCCGAATCGGGGCCCTCCGGCGTGAATTCCGCCGTGAGCGGAGTGCCCTTGGCGTCGGTCACGGACCGGGTGTAGTGCTTCTCCAGAAGCGACTCAGGGAATGGCCCGGTCAGCTTCGCGACAAGTTTGTCGTCCGCCAGCGTGCAGGAAATGACGGCCAGCCCCCCCTCTTTGCCCGTGGGCAGCAGGATCGGTCCCGCCGCCGGGTTCATCACTTTTCCCGAAACGGACCTGAGCATGGGATTGAGGGTTACGGCAACGAAGCTTATGGGGAGGTTCTTGAGTTCATCCGCGAGATTCAGAACGATGTAGTTGTTCTTGACGGAATACTTGACCTGCGCCTCTTTGGGTTCCAGCGTGACCGGCGGCAGTTCATTGCCGTCCTTGTCCTGCGGGCACACCGCCGCTTCGCTCAGGTACAAAATGGCCTGACGGTCAACATTGACGCCCGGCAGGGGATAAACGCCCACAAGTTCCAAATACTCATTCTTCTGAACGGCCGGGGCGGCCTCCGCCTTCACGTTCTCCCCCATGGGAGGGAGTACGGGTGCCAACTCTGCGGGGGGCGTCTCTTTCGGCGCCTGCGGCGCTGCGGCAGGCGGACTGCCTTTCGGAGGGGCGCTCGGCGCGCGTTTGCAGCCCAAATCGACAAAGCCAAGCGTTAACACAAGAAGAATGGCCACGGTCAGGAAGCTCAGCCGCATCGTGCGCATTGCACTACTCCCCCAAGTTTGGAAGGTTGATAAACTCCGGAAAACAACCCACGAACGCATTCACGCATCAGCAGGCGAACCACGTACTGCACAAAGATGCTTTCGCCCGACTGCCCGTTACGAACGGTAGCATACACCAAATAAACGCAGGATTGAACCGGAAAATTCACGTACCCGGAACTGCACTTTCTGCTACCCTATCCATCCCGTTCCCCAAGGGAAATTCAGGCCCCTTTCCACAAAATCTCATGCAACCATCCGGCAACTTCATCAAACCCGTCCCGAATCTCAGTTCTGAAACCCCAGATCATCCCCCTACCATCCTCCCCGACCTCCTCCTTTTTCCCGTACTACTATGTCTCAGAAACATCGCAAACTGCGGTCATTTCGTACAGCGTGGGGGCAGAATTCTTTTGTCCGCCTTCCTCGTCATGAACGCAAATCAGCAGGAATACTTGTCTCACCCGGCTCGTTCTCTCTGTCCTCCTAGACCCAAGACCCCAGACCCTAGACCCTTTTTCATGGTCTGCCGCTCAACGCGTATGCAATTCCGGCCGCTCCAGGATGTCCAGCATGCCTTCGATGTTCGGGTAGGGCGACACATAGTCGGCGACCCGTTTGAGTGCGTCCACCGCATTGGCCGGACACGCGAAAAAACCCACCTCCTCGCGGATGGACAGGTCCCCCAGCGTGTCCCCCATGCCCGCGGCCTCCCTGCGCGTGATGCCGAGGTCGCCCAGCAGTTTGCGGATGGCCCCGCCCTTGGTGACGCCGGGCAGGTCGATGTTGACGTAGTAATGCGACGGCGTGATGACCACATCAAGGCCGGGAACAGTCGCGGCGAACGCTGCCACACGCCGCGTCACCTCGGGGAAGCACTCCGGCTGCTCACAGTACAGCGACATCTGCGCCTCCTTGCCGAACTGGTACACCAAACCCGGAAAGTCGGGAAAGATTTCCGTGACGATGTGATTGCGCAGTGCCTGGAGCCCCCGGACCCGCTCCGGCGTGATTTCCGGAGCCAGCCGCGAGCAGTTGTCATGCAGCGAATACAAAATCGCCCCACTCTCGCAGATCGACGCAAAGCGTATGTCCAGCACCTTCATCAGCGCCTCGACATAGGGCTGCGGACGCCCCGTGCACAGCGTCATTGGCGCCAGCGTCGAGCGTCCCGCCGAAGCGTCACGGACCAACTGCACAAACCGGGAAAACCGTTCCCAGTCCCAAGCGGCCGATTCCTCGGGCGTGATGCACCCGTCAATGTCGGAAAGAATCAAACGGACTGCCATGAGAAACACCTTTACAAGCGGAGGTTGGGGAGTCAGGCCTCCTATCATACAGGCAACACCATGCCCCGGAAAAACGCAGCAACACTCCCGTGCGCTTACCGCTCAACCCTCCCTGCTCTCAACTGTCCCCAATTCCCAAGAACAAGGCCGGCGAAACGCCGGCGTTGCGCCATATGACCCATTGCTGCCGCCGCGGAGGGTGATATAGAATCATTTGCGGTCCGCAGGATAGGCGGTGTTGACGGAACAGGGAGTCATCACATGACGCATTTGCAGAACGTCCTTCTGTGTCTCCTATTGACAGTCCTTCCAAGCGCTTTCGCCGATGAAAGACCGCTGCCGGAGAACAGAAAACTCGGCAGTATCTTCAACAACGACATCAACAACATTCTGTGGATGAGCAAGGGCAGGGACACGTCCGCCGAGGAATACCGCATTGCGGTGATGCGCATTCTGGATCTGTCGCCGGGGGTGTTCGTCCAGAATGTGGGCATGCCGGACCCGGTCATCTACCGCAGCAAGGTGGCGACCACGTGGGACAAGTACCACGCCCAGGTCACAAAAGCGGTGTGGCCGGAGACCTCGGAGGAGGATGCCGGGCGGCAGGCGGCCGCGATGCGGCGTTTGCTTGAATCGGACACGGACCCGCTGACCGTCACGATCCGGGCCTGCCGCGAGCGGGGGGTGCCCATTGTGGCAAGTTACCGCATGAACGCGGAGGATTTCTACGCCGGCGAATTGGACATGAGTGATTTTGACCGGCAGCACAAGGATCTGCGCATTCCCGGACGGGATTGTCTTGACCCGGCCCAGCCCGAGGTCTACCAGCACCGGATGGCCGTCTTCACGGAAGCCGCCAATGACTATGACATTGACGGCATTGAACTCGATTTCCGGCGCTGGTACTTCATGGTTTCCGAACCGCTCAAGAATTTCCCGATCCTCACCCGGATGGTGGCGGACACGCGGAAGATGCTTGATGAGACGGCGCAGCGCAAGGGAAGGAAGAAGATGCTCCTGGGCGTCCGCGTCGGGCCGATGCTTGAGGGGGCCTTCGTCAAGGAAGACTTTCCGGGCGCCTATTACGGCGAGCCCACCAACCAATCGTGCCGCAACCTGGGACTGGACGTGAAGGCGTGGGTGGAGCAGCGTCTTGTCGACTATATCTGCCCGGCACTCTTCTCCCCCATCGGCCTGCCGCGGACGAAGGAGTTTGTTGAACTCGCAAAGGGAACGAACATCGGCATCTATCCGACCCTCTCCTACACGCCGCGATGGGCGCACTATGACGGACCCACGCTTCCCGACAGCGACGAAACGCAGCTGAGGCATCTGCGGGACGTTTGCGCCGAAGCGCTGAAGTGTTATGAGGACGGCGCAGACGGCGTCAGTCTTTTCAACTGGTTTCCCCACCATGTCCCGGTGCCGGGGCAGGAGTACCAGGGCTGGGGCCGGCGGCGTGAATGGCCGCAGGGATACCGGCCCGATGCGCCGGGGTTCGGACAGGTGCAGCAGGCGCTTATGCCGAAACTGGCCAGCATTGAGGCATTGCGCGAATGCATGACGCAGGAGCTTCCGACGGCGTTAAGGATTTCGGCGCGCTGACCGGCGCGCCCATCACGCCCGTCTATTTCATAGTCTGCCCCCGATTCACGCATGGCTTGTTTCCTTCCGAGCCAGTATAATCAACGCTCTTCTTTGTCTGCGATTGAGTCGTTGAACCCTTCGACGAAGTCGTTCCCCGTGTTTGTCTTTGGGGCCGTGACGAAAGGAATCCGTCCATGAAAAGGAGAGATCTGCTTCGCCAGTTTGGTGTGACCGCGATGGCCCTGACGGCGACCGGTTGCGCAACCCAAGCCTCTTCCACCGGCAAAAGGGCCTCCGGAGACATCCAGGGTGGTGAGTCTGCGGCGGGCCGGCCGGTTCCCACCGCGCGCGGGATCCATCCGCAGGAAGCCCTCCAGGCCCAACGAACGGCCAGCGCCCGTGAGGATATCGCGGAGTCGCTCGGCAAAGCGGGGGCGCGTCCCGTGTGTGTGGCCGCCTATCAGATGCGGAACCACTGCGGCGGTGAAGAGGGCAAGCACCGCAATCTCGAAAGAATGCTCGACAGTATTGCACAGGCGCACCGGGAGGGGGTCCAACTGATGGCCTTTCCCGAGATGTGCCTGCAGGGATACTTCACGCCTGTTTCCGGAAGCGTGGCGGAGGCGGTGCAGGCCAATCATTCGCTGGCGGATGCCGTGGGCGAAAGCGACTGCCTCAAGGACCTGCAGGCGGCGGCGGCAAAAGCCAAAATGGTCCTTGTCTTTGGCTTCGCCGAAAGAGCGGGAGACCGGATATTCAACTCAGCCGGGGTCATTGACGCCGACGGCCGGTGGCTCGGCGTGCGCCGGAAGAATCCGCTCTATCCCTGGCCCTATGAACTCGAATCCTTCGCCGAGCCCGCCAGGGCGGCCCGTTCCACCGTATTCGACACGGCGGTGGGCAGGATGGGCGTGTCTGTCTGTTTTGACGGGGAGTTTGGCGAGAGTGTACGGCAGATGCGCCTCGACGGCGCCGAACTCCTCGTCTGGATCAACGCCGCCTGCGGCGATTCGACGCTCGGCACTTCCCAGCGCCTCAATGCCGCGGGTGCCCACGCCCAGGCAAACCTTCTTTGGGTTGTCTGCTGCAACTGCGCCGCACCCAACGCGTCCGGGACCTCGTGCATCTACCCGCCCAGCGGTGAGCCGCTGGTCATCCTTTCGCCGAACGAGGAACAAATCGGCATTGCAACCATCAACTTGGCCATGAACGCGGATTGGTCCATCTGGAAGGACCGTGTCGTGAAGAACGTGGAACCGCAACGTTGACCAACCAGGAACGGGCAGCCTCATGCCGCTGACGCATTCCGTGCATCCTGTTCAGCCATGTCACATGTCCGCTCACTTTGCGGCGGGGAAGAAGCCGCGGAGGAAGTCGGCTTCGGTGCCTTCGTATTCGGCCTGGGCAAGGTGTTCGGTGCCCTGCTGGTTGCCCCAAGAATAGGTGATGACAGTCTTGCCGCCGAATTCGCAGAAATCAAAATCGCTGTTGTTGATGTCCTTGGCCTCGGCGATGCGTTTCTGGAGTTCGGGCGACAGCTTCGGGTTGGCG
>CAIXUF010000347.1 GCA_903922535.1 Candidatus Hydrogenedentota bacterium | reverse complement strand
CCGCGTAAACGCGGTACTACGAACGCCGCGCCGCACCGGCCGTGCGGCGTTTGTAGTTCCGGCTTAGAGCCTATCCGGAAACCAGCCCGGCGACACAGCGCCGGGGCTACAGAAGACGGTCAAATTCTTGCGCGGGAGCGCTGTAGCCACGCCGCCTTGGCCCGCCGTAGCTTCTGAGCGAAGGCGGCTGTGTCGGCGTGTCCGGCGAAAACAGGGTTTTCGGATAGGCTCTAAAACGCGGCGCTGCACCGGCTGTGCGGCGTTTGTAGTTCCGGCTTCAGCCGGTCTTCCTGCCGCGACACGTTCTTGACGCAGCCATGTTAGCGCGCTCCCCAGGTCTGAGGATCGCGCTCGCGTTTTGTTGTGCCGCGGTGCGAGCAAAGTTTCCCTCTGTGCGTTGAACTTTCCGCCTGTGCGTTGAAGTTTCCCTGCTCGTGCGTTGAACTTTCCATTTTTGTGCGTTGAAGTTTCCGTGGTCGGCGAGAACCGATATGGTACGTGGATGAAAAGCAATATGTGCAGTTGGGGCGGCGCCACGGAGACGGCCATGTCCGATATCTGGTGGCGGGAATGCGTAATGGGGAGTGGGATGCACAGGCGGTCGCCGCGGAACTGGAGGTAAGTGCGCGACGAGTCCGGCAACTGTACGGGGAGTATCTGCTGGCCTGTGCGCAAGGCGCTGGGGAGCAGTGGGCGCCGGGCTGTTCGGGAGGGAATCGGGCCCAGGACATTCCGGAGGCTGTGCAAGTGCTTTGGACCAGGATGTTCAAAGCCAAGCCGCCTGCACCGTATGGTTTTGCAGCCTCGGAGGCCCTGCGGCGGCATAATTTCCTCGTCGATCGGGCGACCGTACGCAGGTGGGCCATCGGGCAATCTCTGGCACATCCGACCCAGCGCACCAACCGAGATGCCAGTGATCGCCGCTGGCAATGCACAGAAGTAGGAGCATTGTGGCAGTTGGACGCCACTCCCCATGCCTGGTTTGGTGATCCGAGCGAGAAACTTCCGTTGCTCGACATGGTCGATGATTGCAGTCGGGTCATTGTCGGCGCTCGTCTCTATCCGCGAGAATGCCTGCTGGCGTATCTGCACTTCCTGCCCATGGCCTTTCGCGAGTTTGGGCTGCCTTTGGCCCTCTATGTGGACTATCACAGCTTCTTCTTCACTCACGTGCCGGACAATCTCACCTATCTGGCGGCGGCGTTGCACCGATACGGAATCTCGCTGAAATATGCGCCCACCCCCCAGGCCAAAGGCAAGATTGAGCGACAGCATCAGTTCTGGCAGAACCGGCTTCCGAGCTACTTTGCCGCAGAGGACATTCATCAGATTGCTTCCGGAAACGAACAGGTGGACCTGCTGCGGTTGCATCACAACGAAAAGGAAGTTCACCGGGAGATCGGCATGCCACCTGCGGAGGCGTGGACACGCGCCAAGCGGGAGAAGCGATTTGTCCTTCAACCCTTCAGAGAAGATCCCTGGTGGCGGTATGTCTGGTCCGTGCGCTGCCGTGTGCGAATCGGCACAGATGGCTGCGTGCCCGTAGGCCACCACCGCCTGCCGTTCCCTGCCAGAGTCAGCGGATCGATTGTACGTTGTCAGCACCCCGACGGGTCGTACACGTTCCTGGCTAATGAACCGAACGCGGGAGGACCACCCATTGTTCTGATGCGCTATGAAGGAACCGGCCCCGACTGGACCGTCTGACAGCGAGCCGGGGGCGGGCGCCCGAGAAGCGACTACACGCTCGTCGCAGGGAGTCCGACCACCGGCGGCGCAAACCTACAGGCAGCGATCTGATATCCCTTGCGGAAAGTTCAACGCACGCCGCGGAAAGTTCAACGCACGAAAAAGGAAACTTTGCGTGCACCACGGCACGCATAGCGGATTACATTGTGAAGAAGTGCCACGTCTGCTATGAGGACCTCTCACCCAAGGCCCGAAGGTGTCGGCACTGCGGTTGCAGTGTCGAGTGATACCGGCCGGCGGGCCGTCATCTTGGCCTGAACAGCGAAGCGTGAGCCGACCGCGTAGAATGCCCCACAACGAGCCGGACCCGCCGCCCGTGTCTTCACCTTCGCCGCTGCCGTGACGCCCGCCGCCGCCCGCCTGGGCACGCCGCCGGGGCTGAAAAAGCCCACCCGCCCGACCGCGAGACGTTCAACCTGGCCGCATGAACGCCGCCCCGTGTCCTTTGTGTCCTAGCATGTGTCCTATTTTCAGCGCCCGGTTTCGCGCTGTTGCATGGAGTCGCACGACAGGGCGGGAAACCTGAAATCGCCATAAAGAGCCAACAAACAAGGGTGTTTTTGCTTGGAAGAGTGGAGCGGGAGACGGGAATCGAACCCGCGACGTTCAGCTTGGGAAGCTGACATTCTACCGCTGAATTACTCCCGCACCGGTAGGTTGATG
>CAIXUF010000346.1 GCA_903922535.1 Candidatus Hydrogenedentota bacterium | reverse complement strand
GCGAGAGCGAGTACATGATCAACAAGTCGCCGTGCCGCCTGCGCGACGTGCTTGAGCTGTTCATGGACACGGGCATCGGCACCAACGCCTATTCCCTGATCGGCCAGGGCAAGATTGACATGGTCATCAGTTCGCGGCCGGAGGATCGCCGGTTCCTGTTCGAGGAGGCGGCCGGGATCATCAAGTACAAGAAGCGCAAGTCCATGGCCATGCGCAAGCTGGAATCGGCGGAGCAGAACATGCTGCGGCTGGGCGACATCATCGCCGAGGTGGAGCGCCAGCGGCGCTCGCTCAAGCGGCAGGTGAACGCGGCCATCCGCCACCGCGAACTGACCACGGCGCTGCGCGAACTGGAAATACGCAACGCCTGGCTGCAATACAACGAACTGAGCGGGCAGGTGGCCGATCTGCGGGACCGGCTTGCCGCGGCCATCGACGTCTACGAGTCGCTGTCCACGGAGACCACCAAGCACGAGGCCGAACTGGAAGCGCTGAGCGTGCAGCGCATCGAGATGGACCGGGACCTCATGTCCCGGCGCGAGCGCGAACACGAGATCGACTCCGAAATGGAGCGCATCGAGAACCAGGTCTCCCTGCTGCGCAAGGAAATCGAATTCTGCCGGGAACGCGCCGCCACGGCCATTGCCGAACATGACAGCCTGCTCGGCCGCGCCGCGGCGCTTTCGCAGGACGGCGGCACGGCCTCGGAGCAGGCCGTTGCGCTGGAGGATGAATCGGCGCGGGTGCGCGACGAACTGGCGTCCTGCCAGAGCGCGCACGAGGAGGCGTCCCTCGCGGCGGCTGCCGCCGACAAGCGGCTTGAAGAACTGCGGCGGCAGGGGATCGACGCCGTGAACCAGCGCGGCCGCGCCCAGGCGGAGATTGAGGCGCTCACGGCGAACATCGCCGAGGCGGCCGCGCAAATCGTCGCCATCGAGGATCGCCGCGGATCGCAGGAGTCGCGGATCGCCGAGGCCGCCGCAATCGTCCAGTCCCTGCGCACGGAACACGCCTCCAAAGAGAAGGAACTGTCCGCGCTTGTCGCCGAACGCGAGAAGTCGCAGATAGAACGTCAGAAGCTTTCCGAACGCGCCGCCACGCTGAACACGGAGTGGCAGGACCTGCGCGAGCGCAAGAGCAGCACGGAGTCGCGCCTGACCTCGCTCAAGGAACTGCGCGACAGCTACGAGGGCTTTGCCACGGGCGTGCGGGCCGTGATGATGGCGCGCCAGCGCGGCATGAACGGCATGGACGGCATCATCGGCCCCATCGGCGATCTGCTGTCGACCGAGAAGGAATTCGAGGTGGCCGTCGAGGCGGCGCTGGGCGGCAATGTGAACAACGTGGTTGTGGAAAAGGCCGAGGCGGCCAAGTCGGCCATCGCGTTCCTCAAGGAGCACCGCGCGGGCCGCGTCACCTTCCTGCCGCTCGACACGATCCGTCCCAGCCAGGGCGGGGACGAGGATGCGCTGCGCAACAAACCGGGCGTCATCGGGCGGGCCATTGACCGGGTCCAGTGCGACCGCAAGATCATGCCGGCCGTCGAATACCTTTTGTACAACACGGTCATCGTCGAAACCATCGACGACGCGATCCGCATTGCGCGCACGGAGAAGCGCTATCCGCGGCTGGTCACGCTCGACGGCGAGGTCGTATCGCCGGCCGGTTCGGTGACGGGCGGCCGCACCCAGCGCGAGACGCACGGCCTGCTGGGCCGCAGCGCGGAGATTGAGGACCTGGAAAAACAGGCCGGCGAAATGACGGGCCGTATCGGCCGGGTCACCGCCGAGGCGGCGCGCATCGGCGAAACCATCCAGAAACTCGCCGCGTCCATCCGCGCCATCGAAGAGAAGGAGGGTGGCCTGCGCCGCACCGTCAACGATTTGGGCCTCTCCCTTGCGCGGCAAAGCGCCGAACTGGAAGCCCTCGGCCACACGGGCGAGCAGATTGGGCGGCAGCGCGATGAGCTGGCCGCGCGGCGCGACGACCTTGAAGCGCGGCGGGTTGACGCCGAAACGCGGCTGGGGGCCGCGTCGATAGACAACGAGACGCTCCAGCGGCTGACCACGGAGGCGCAGGAGGCGGTGGCGGCGGCGCGTGGGGCGCTGGTGTCGCGGGCGCAGGAGCTTGCGGATTTGCGCGTGCGCCTGGCCGAACTCGCGCAGAATCTTGAAGAGGCCGAGCGCAACCGCATCCGTGAGCAGCGCGAGCGCGAACAGGCGCTCGAAGAGGCAGGCCGGCGCGTGGGCCTTGCCCAGCAGATGAAGGTCCGCGAAACGGAACTTGAGGCGCAGATTGGCGCGATGCTCGAAGGCGCAAAGGAACTGTCCGCCTCCCGCGAGGAGGCGCACGAGCGGGTTCTCGAATTCCAGCGCTCCCACAAGGGTCTGGTTGACCGCATCGACGCGCTCACCAAGAGCCTGCGCGGTCTGCGCGAGAAGGACGCGGCCGCGCAGAAGGAAGTGCACCGGCTCGAACTGGAATGCTCGCAGAAGGAGGACCGCATCGGCTTCTTCCAGGAGCGGATCGCCACCGAATACGGTCTGGCGCTTGCCTCGCTCGGCGAGGAGCAGGTGGGCTCGGACGAGTACGACGAGAAGGAGCGCGAGCAGATTATCCGGGAGCACCGCAAGTCCATCGAGCGCCTGGGCAACGTGAACCTCGCCGCCATCGAGGAGTACGACACGCTTGAAAAGCGGGAGAATTTCCTCAAGACGCAGGCCGAGGATCTGAACCGGGCCCGCGCGACGCTGCTTGACGTGGTGAAGCGCATCGACGCCACCATCACGCAGATGTTCCTGGACACGTTCCATGAGATTAGCGAGAATTTCAAGAACTATTTCCGCCGCCTCTTCAACGGCGGCCAAGCCCGCATCTACCTGCTTGACGAAAACGATCCGCTTGAATGCGGCATCGAGGTCGAGGCGCGGCCCCCCGGCAAGAAGCCCCAGTCCATCTCGCTGCTTTCCGGCGGCGAACAGGCCATGACCGCCATTGCGATGCTGGTGAGCATCTTTTCCGCCAAACCCAGCCCCTTCTGCGTGCTGGACGAGGTGGACGCGCCGCTGGACGACGCCAACGTGGAGCGGTTTCTGGACCTGATTGATGAATTCACCGCGCAGAGCCAGTTCATCATGATCACGCACAACAAGAGCACCATGGCCCGGGCCGGGGCGCTCTTCGGCGTGACCCAGCAGGAACTGGGCGTGTCCCAGGTGGTCTCCGTCCGGGTCGAAGACGCCCCGGTGAACTAGGCGGTCCCGCCATGCAGCAGCACAGCACCGAAAAAACAGGGACAGACACGTCTCCGCGCCCTGCGGGCGCTTCGCTTGTGTCAGCCCCTGTTTTTTCCCTGCGGGTGCTGCACCTCTTCAGCAACTGCAAATGGACCGGCCCCGCCGAGCCCGCGCTGAACCTATGCCTTGCCCTGCGCCGCCGCGGTGTCGAGGCCCATTTTGCCTGCGCACCCGAGGCGGGCTCCTCGGTCAACAAGATTGTGGAGACCGCCCGCGACCGGGGCATCGAGCCCGTGCTCGATTTCCGCCTTGGCAAGCACCGCAACCCATGGAACAACTTCCTCGACCGCCGCACCCTGCGCCGCTGGCTCGATGCCCATGCGGTGGATCTGATCCACTGCCATCTCGACAACGACCACGAGATTGCGCTTGCGCCTGCCCGCGAACGCGGCATTCCCATCGTCCGCTCCAGCTACGAGGGGTTGGGTTTCAAGGACGACGCGTGGCACCGTCGCCTTTTGCGTCCATCCGCCCTGCTCCTGGAGCCCTCCGAAATTGCGCGCGAACAGGACCTGCGCCTGTCCGGCATGGCTCCGGACCGGTTTGTGGTTGTGCCCGGCGCCGTCGATACGGAACGCTTTGACCCGCGCCGCGAAACGCCCGACGGACGCCGGTGGCTCAATCTGCCGCGTGACGCCTTTGTGATCGGCATCGTCGCGCGCATGCAAACGCACCGCCATTACGAGGACCTGTTTCAGGCAATCGCCAAGATGGCCGAAAGCGACCCGCTCGTGCGCCTGGTGATCATCGGCCGCGGCAGCAAGCAGGACAAAGTGGGTTTTGAGCCGGTGCGGCGTCTGGGCTTGGAGAAGGTGGTGCGCTTTACCGGCTACATCGACGGCGAGAACTACGTTGGCATGCTGAAGGCTTTTGACACCGGCGTGTTTCTCGTGCCGGGCAGCGACGGCACCTGCCGCGCCGCCCGTGAAATGCTGGCCATGGGCCGTCCGATGGTGGTGGCCGACCGCGGCATGCTGCGCGAGATCGTCACCGACGGGCTGGACGGGATCGTCTTTGACGGTGCCGCCGACGGCCTGTACGCGGCGTTATGCCGCATGCGTGACGATCGCGTCCTGCGCCTCGAACTGGGACGCAATGCGCGCCGCACCGCCGAAACCCGCTACGCGCTCGATGTGCAGGCGGAAGCGGTGGAACAATGCTACCGGCGCGTGCTGAACTTGGGGAAGGTTTAGATTCTTCCTATCCCCGGTCCAACACCGCGGACTTGATCACCGCGAAATACTCGCGCAGGCACGCGTTCGGCAGCAGGTACCACGGCGTGGGCGCCGGAACCGGCTGCAGATCCAGTTCCACGCGCTCCGCCAGCATGCGCGCCCGGAGCAGGTGAAAATCGCTGGTCACCACGGCGGCCTTCCAGGGGGGTGGTCCGCCGTGGTGCTGCAGGAGCAGTTTGGACAGCCGCAGGTTCTCCATCGTGCTTGTGGCCTTGTCTTCCAGCAGCACGCGGGAACGGTCCATCCCGTGTTTGGCCAGGTATTCGGCCATGGCCTCGGCTTCGCTGCGCGTTTCCCCGAAACCGCGGCCGCCGGTGACAATGACCCGGCAGTGGGGGTGCGCATCCAGGTAGTCCAGCGCCGTGTCCATGCGCAGGTGGAGCGTCTTCGACAACGCGTCGCCGCGCAGTCCCGCGCCGAGGACAATCAGCCAGTCGGCTTCCGCCCCGGCTTCGCGCACCGTGGCGGTCCAAATGAAGATCTGAACGACGGTGAATGAGACGGCGAACAACCCGATTCCGACGTAGGTCATGTGCCGGGACCGCCGCCATTGCTGCCCGACGGCGATGGGCCAGCCTTTACGGAGCGCCAGGGCCCAGGCGCACAGAAACACGCCCAGCAGGCCGGGAAGGATCGTGCCGGTGTTCACCCCTCCTCCGATGCCCAGAACAATCACGGTGTCGGCAATGCCCGCAAATCCAACCGGAAACATGACACGGGGTGACAGGGCGATCAGCGACTTCCGTACTGCCGCTGATAATACTCGCGGAATTCGCCTGACTTGATTGGACGCCACCACCACTCGTTCTCCTGGTACCAGCGCACCGTGGCGTTGACACCCTCATCCCAGTCTGTTTTGGGCGTCCAGCCGAGCGCCCGCAGTTTGGCGCCGTCAATGGAGTATCGGAAATCATGCCCGACGCGGTCCGCCACTGGTCGGATTAATTCCCCGCCGCGTCCTGTTAGTTCCAGGATGCGCCGGGTCAGTTCGATGTTCTGCCGCTCACTGCCGCCCGGAACGTTGTACGCCTGGCCGGGCGTGCCGTGCCGCAGGGCGCAGTCGATGCCGGCGCAGTGGTCGTCCACGTAGAGCCAGTCGCGCACGTTGCGCCCGTCGCCGTAGAGGGGAAGCGGTTCACCGTCGATGGCGTTGGTCACGAACAGGGGCAGCACCTTTTCGGGGTATTGATAGGGGCCGTAGGTATTCGAGCCGCGCGTGATGACAACCGGCAGGCCGTAGGTTTCAAAGTAGGCGGTGCCGAACAGCTCGCTGCCCGCCTTGCTGGCCGAGTAGGGGTTGCGCGGATGCAGCGGATCGCTCTCCCTGAAGGAGCCCTGCTCGGTGCTTCCGTAGACCTCGTCCGTCGAGACCAGAAGCACCCGGCCCACGCCCAGCTTGAGCGCCTGCGCCAGCAGGGTGTTCACGCCCTCGACGTTCGTGCGGATGAAATCCGACGCGCCCATGATGCTCCGGTCCACATGGCTCTCGGCCGCGAAGTTCACCACCGCGTCGCAGCCGGCCATCGCCGCGCCCAGGGTCTCCCCGTCGGCGATGTCACCCTGGACGAAGGTGTGCCGCCCCGGGTCCGCGTCGCGCAGGTTGTTCAGGTTGCCCGCGTAGGTGAGCTTGTCGTAGACCACCACGTGCGCGTCCGGATAATTGCGCAGGGTGTTGCGCACAAAGGCCGAGCCGATGAAACCCGCCCCGCCGGTGACCATGATCCGTTTCATGAGCCCGTCTCCCGTCTTTGAATGTAATGGGCCAATGCGTCGCGCCACGGTCTGGGTGTCCTGCCCGTGGCCCTGGTGTACTTGTCCGTTGACAGCACGGCCCGGGCGGGACGCCGGGCCACCGTGATGAATTCGGAGGCAAGGCAGGGCAGCACCGGCGTGCCGACGCCCGCCAATTGCAGCGCCGCCTGCGCAAACTCAAACCGCGAACAGGACCCACCGTTGACAAAATGGTAGGTGCCCGGCGCGGCTGTTTCACACAGCGCCATCGTGGCTTCGGCAAGATCCCAGGTGTGCGTGGGGCATCCGACCTCGTCGGACACGGCCCGCAGTTCCGCGCGCGTTTTTGCCGCCGCCATGATCTTCTCCACGAAATTGTTGCCGCCGGGACCGTAGAGCCATGCGGTGCGGATGATGAAGTGGTTCGGGTTTTCCGACCGGGTCGCCGACTCGCCGAGCAGTTTGGTCCGGCCGTACATGCACAGCGGCACGAGGTCCGGGAAAGCGGTCTCCTCGGTGTACGGCGCGGCGGCTGTTCCGTCAAACACGAAATCGGTTGAGTAATACACCACCGGTGCGCCGACCGCAGCGGCCGCCGCGGCGGCATGCCCGGCACCGGCCGCGTTGCAGCGCAATGCCAGGTCCGGTTCCGACTCGGCCCGTTCCACATCCGTGTAGGCTGCGGCGTTGATGACCAGGTCGGCCTGAGCGGCGGCGACCGTCTCAAACACCCGGCCGCGATCCGTAACGTCGAATTCGGGCAGATCGCAGCCGATCACCCGGTGCAGCGCGCCAAAGTGCGCCCCAAGCTCGCGTCCAAGCTGCCCTTTGGAGCCCAGTATAATCACTTGCATGGCCAACACCTTTTTCCCCTGCACCCCATCAGCATCTTAGCATGCATTCCTGCCGGTCGTCCATTGCGCAAACGACAAAGGGCCGCGCCGAAGCGCGGCCCAGAAGGGTCATTGCGGGTCCATCCCGAAGGAGGGGCTGCAGACGAAGCGCCGGCAGGGACGCCGGCGCTCCCAGTGAGGTTACTTGCGGCGGCGCAGGAACGCCGTAAGCGACGGAGCCATGACACCGTAGGGATTGGACTTGAGCTTGAGGACCTTCTCGACGATCTCCACGATTTCCTTGTCGTCGAAACCAGCCGCGCGGCTTTCGCAGACCACCTCATTGAGGCGGATCAACACTCGGCGCCGGCAATCCTCCTTGCACTTTTCCTCGATGTCCTTGCTGACGAACACGCCCATGCCGCGGCGCGTGTACAGCAGGCCCATGACGACAAGGTCACGGTAGGCCTTCGAAACCGTGTTCGTGTTGACCTTCAACCGCTCGGAGAGCTCGCGGACGGCCGGCAACTGGTCGCCCGGCTTCAGCCGCCCGGACGAAATGGCAAACTGGACGTGGTTCTCGATCTGCATATAGACAGCCACGCTGCTTTGCAGGTCAACCAACGAAAGCAGGTCGAGCAGGTC
>CAIXUF010000345.1 GCA_903922535.1 Candidatus Hydrogenedentota bacterium | reverse complement strand
GTCTGGAACAATGCCTTCATCCCCCGTTTTCTGTCGCGGCAGTCCTATCGGGCCGACGCCGCGTTCCTGCACCAGCACCCGGCGTTCTGGCAGAGCAACTACCGCGGCGGCGATCCCGAGCCCAACATGGATCTGTACAAGCTCGAACCCGCCATCAACGGCTACGATCCGATGCGCATCGAGCGGGTCCGCCAACTGGTGTGCGACCCGAAGAAGGCCGGGTATTACTACCGGTTTATCAAGGACTGGGAGGTCACTTCCGAGAACCAGCGCGGCAACCTGCTGCTCAAGCGCGGGTTCTGGCTCGCGCGCCAGTATGCGCGCGGCCCCCTGCCGGGCAAGGAGGAACTCTTCCCGACCGCCACAACGGTCTTCTTTCCCGGGGCGGTGCCCAAGACCACCCTGCCCGAGGTGTCCCGCCAGGCCGTGATCGGCCATGGGGTGTCGGACGAAACCCAAAGGGTGCCCCTGCCCGCCGCGCAGCCGGTCGGGACGCTGGTTCAGCCCGCCGGGCGTGACCGCATGCATGTCACCCTGCCTGTCTTCCCGCTCGGCAACGCCCACGGCATGCTCTGCATCCGCTACCGGTCGCGGCAGAGCGCGTCCGACGTGGCTGTGTCATTCGCCGATCCCGCCACGGGCCGGGTTCAACACGGCAAGCACTCGCGCATGCAGGCCACGGGCAACGACTCCGCCGTGCTCGAAATCCCCCTGCCCGCCTTTGACCAGGTCCAGGCCGATCTCAACTACACAAAGCCGGTGGTCGGTCCCGCGCCCGAACTCCAGGATGCCTGGCTGCTGCTGGACCGCGCCGACGAGGACCGGCTAATCAAGGTGCTGGAACGCAGGCGCAACTCGGTCGATGTTGAACTCAAGGATCTGCCGGACGAACGGCTGCTGCTGTTTGTTGATTCCTGGTATCCCGGATGGTCTGCCACGGTGGACGGAAAGCCCGCGCCGATCTTCCTGGCCGATGACGCGTTCAAAGCAATCGTCGTGCCCGCTGGGACACACCATGTCCGCTTTGCCTTTACCTCCCCGGCGCTGTGCTTTGGCGTCGTCCTGTCACTGGCGACGCTGCTGCTGACCGCACTCGCCCTGTACGCCCTGCGCGGCCGACCAAAGGAATTTCCTGAAATGGTGGACAATGAACGCGTTGTTTTCGGCCGGGTGGTGGCGGGGTTCCCGCTCTGGTTCCCGGTGCGGGTGGTGGTCCGGCTGGGTCTGGCGTTGGCGTGGATCCTGTTCTGTTACCTCTTGTTTGTCGGCGCGGGAGTTGCACTCTTCGAGTTCAAACCGCTGCGGCAAAGAGCCCAGAAACGCGTTTCCCGCGCGTGGGTGCAGGGCATGCGCGCCCTGCTCGGCATCCGCATCCTTTGGAACGGCCAGCCCCCGGAAAAGCCCTACTTTCTGGTGTGCAACCATCTTTCCTGGCAGGACTTCTTCGCGCTGGCATGCTCCTGCGACGCGCCCTTCGTTGTGCAGGCGGCGGACGAGACGCTGCCCATCGCGGGACGGCTCATGTCGGGACTCGAGGTGATTCACTGTCCCCCGCCGGGGGGCGACGCCTCGCGCTGCGTCGAGCAGATGGTCACCGCCCTGCG
Organism: Candidatus Hydrogenedentota bacterium; assembly: GCA_903922535.1. The sequence goes on along the minus strand of CAIXUF010000345.1, from coordinate 12,168 downwards.
GGCGGGCAAGAGCCTGCTCATGGCACCCGAGGGCATTGTCGGCCCGGGCCGCGAAGTCCGCGCCTTCCATCCCGAACTGCTCGAAGCGGCGGTGCAGGCCCAATGCCCCGTGCACTACGTGAGCTTCACCTACCGCACGCCCAAGGGATGCCCGCCGCCCTCCAAGGTCGCGCTGTTCGGACCCGATCCCATGTTCCGCACCCCTGACGGACGCATCCCGGAATCGGAACTGGAGGCATGGGGGCCGGAACGTTCCTTCTTCCCGCATTTGCTGGGCGTGCTGGCGCTGCCCTGGCATGATATTATTCTGCGCTTCGGCGGCGCGCCCATTGCGGGCGACGATCGCGTTACACTTGCAAGGGCACTGCGCGACGCGGTGCAGGACATCTTCACTCCGGTGGAATAGGCCGATAAGGACAACCCATGGACTGGTACGGCACGAACCTCTACACCAAGGAAAAGCGGCACATTATCGCCTGCCATGTGTTCTGGCGGGAACTGTGCTACTACGCGGCGCTCGCGCCGCAGATATTCCAGTTTCATTTCCTCAAGCAGGGGCTGCACTGCGTGCCCGACACGCTGCGCGTGGAACTCCAGCGCACCATTGACACGGTGGAAAAGGAGTGCCTGGAAGGCGGGGCGGACGGCGCGCGCGAGTCGGTGGACGCCATCCTGCTGGGATACGGCCTGTGCAGCAACGGCCTGGTGGGCATACAGGCGCGCACGCTGCCGCTGGTCGTGCCGCGCGGGCATGACTGCGTCACGCTGCTGCTTGGCTCCAAGGAGCGCTACCGCGAATACTTCGATTCCCATCCGGGCACCTACTGGTACAGCCCGGGCTGGATCGACACCAGCACCCAGCCCAGCAAGGAACGCTACGAGCGCGTGCTGGCCCACTACGTCGAGACCTATGGCGAGGAGAACGCCCCGTATTTGATGGAGGCGTCGGAAAACTGGATGACCTGCTACAACACGGCCGCCTACGTGGATCTCGGCGTGGGCGACACGGAACGCTACAAGGCCTACACGCGCGAATGTGCCGAATGGCTCAAATGGAAATGCGATTTCCTGCAGGGAGACCCCGGCCTGCTCCGCCGCTTCCTCGAAGGCCCCTGGGATGAGAAGGACTTTCTCGTGGTGCAGCCCGGCGAAACCATCGTCGCCTCGTTTGACGAACGGGTCATCACCACCGAGGGCCGCCGCTGAGACACTCCATTCAATCTGGAACGCAAGAAAAGAGCCTCGCGGTTCTTCATCGCTGATTTCCAGCGTTCCGGATTCATTCCGGGCAAGTTCGCTCAGGTTACGCGGAACGTGGCTATCTCCCAAGGGCGGAACGCATATTGCCATTCATTCCGCGATGCTCCGGTGTGGCTCCAACTGCCGGAAAGGGCGTTACCCTCGGTGTCGGCTGCGATCGCCGCGGCGAAATTACCCGGCCACGCGACTGCGGCCGTTCGGGTTTTGTCTGATGCATTGAGCATGCGCACGCCAACCGTACCACCTTCTGCCGGAAACACGTGTGTGACAATCACCTCTGGATGGTCAACGGCGATCCCGGCGACACGTCCCGCACTGACTCCGGCGGGCACGCGAACCGGCTTGCGGTGGCAAGACTCGGCCAGACGCATTGAGTCGGCGGGGGAGAAGGACGGGGCGGCGTGGAAACGCATGTCCCAGTTCGCCGTGCCGGTGAAGCTGAAATCGAACACGGTGCACTCGAAAATGTTCTCGTCGCCTTCCTTGACGCGCCGGAACAGCGTGTTCTGCGACGGGCACCAGAGCAGGTGCCGGTCAGGCCATTCCAGGCGCACATAGCGTGCGCAGTAGAAACTTTCCGCGTCGCGCCGCTCTTCGGAGAAGGGCGCATCGGCAAAGACCACCGGCGACGTCTTGCCCGCGTGAAGCCGGAAGCGCCATGTGCCCGCGGGACGCGCACCGGTTTCGAAGCGGATGATGCTGGTCAACCGCTGCTTGAAGTGAACGAACGGCGTCGGTTCCTTGCCCGTGAACACCAGCCCCTCCACGGACAATGCCGGTTCCTCCACTTCACGAATGCGCAGGAGGTCCGTCCGCCACCGGGCGACGTCCATGCCGTCAGAGAAGGTTTGAGCGCACAGGCTGAACGGTGCCTTCTCGATGCGTTCATGCGCCGCCTCCACGTTTTCGTTGGGATGCGGATTGGTGAAATAGGACGGCACCTGTTTCCATTCCCCGACCAGCGGCTCAAAGGCCAGCCCGGCAAACAGTTCCTGCGCGATTTCCCACCGGTGCCCGTCCTGTTTTGGCGTCAAGTGCTTCAGGGGGGCTTCAAGTGTTGACGCCTCCATCTCTGCGCGTTTCAGATGCAGCGTGCGCGTCCCGCAGGGGGCCATTTTCACGAGGACCGGACCGACCAGCACATTGCCGTCATCGGAGCGAAACACCGGCGGTAATAATGTGTTGGTCTTGTCGTCCGTAAAGGTGAATGCCTCTGTCGGCCAGCGGGTCTCGTCCAGTTCAAACAGCACCGGAACGGCCACCGGCCAGGGACAGGGGTTGAACATCCGGAAGTCATCATCGGCAACGGACAGGGGCGTGTCCATCCCGCCTTCCTCGCGGAAAACCCGGTGGACCTTCATCAACTGTTGGATCGCTATCTCACTTTGGAAGGACCGCAGCCCGTCCACATAGGCGGGCACCGAGCCTGCCAGATAGGGATCGTGGTTCTGGGAGCGCAGCAGCCGCGCCCACAGGTCGCGCAGCCGGTCGCCCAGCTTCGCCACGACCGGTGCCGCGTCGCCGCCCGCGCACAGCGTTTCCGCGGCGAGCAGGAGGCTCTCGCACTGGTTGGAGCCGCGGGCGGTCCGCTCGTTCTCATATCCCCAACCGCCCTGGAAGAAGTTGTTGTTGTAGTTGGAGTGATCCAGCGGCATGCGCAGCTTCGGCGCTTCGCAACGGCTCAACGCCCACTCGATGTACTCGGTGAGCAGCATTTGCCGGAAGCCCCCGGCCTCTGCCCCGTGAATCGCCTCGGCATAGGGCGCAATGGACGCGCCCCAGTCCAGTCCGGGCGGCCACAACTCCATCCACTGGTAGATCAACGGAGACTTGTATCCCTTCAACTGCGCCATGACCTCATCATAGGACTTCCACTGGCGCGCGCAGGACAGCATGCCCGGGTGGTTCGGGATGGTAGGAATCGTCGTGCCGTCCATGGCCTCCCAAAGGATGATGTCCTGCAGAATCGGGTCGGGCGTGCCCGAGTTCTGGAACTGGACACTGGCGTACTTGAACCCGGCCAGCTTGAGCAACTGGGGCAGTTGCGGAAAGAAGTTCTGCTCCTCGACGATGAACGTGTCCACGCCCCGGCCCAGGTGCTTGTGGTAGGCGGCCTGCCCGAAGGTCAACTGTCGCAGCGTCGACTCGTACCCGAACACCTGCGACTCGGCCTGGCCGAAAGTGCCGCCGGGCAGTTCCATCAGTCCGCGATCCAGCAGATCACGAATGACGCCGATGTATTCCGGGTCCTCCCCGGCCAGCGCTTCCAGGAAGTACGCGTCAAACTCGTGGCAGACTCGGTTCTTGCCGTCCTTTTCCAGCCAGCGCCGCCCCTGTTCCAGGCCGAACACGGTGGAGAAATTCTTCCGGTACCACCGCCCCCGAATCTCCCCCTGCGGGAAGGTCTCGCCGATGCCGAACTGGGTCCAGTGGTTGCAAATGACAATCGCGCCCGCGGCGCCTTCCTGATTGGGCATTGAAGCGTTTCCTTCCGCCTGCGCGGTTCGCGCCGCGTCCAACGTCACCGCACCCGCAACGGCCGCAGCACCCTGCATGAAATGACGACGGGATATTTCCATGGTGTTCCCCGGCCGGTTGCGCTACTTGCGAGACTTGGCCTTTTGTTCCAACAGGGAGGCAAGTTCGCAGCGAACCTTCTCCAGCGCCTTCGGGTTCTGCTCCCAGTCCTGAAGCGTTCGCGCGAGCGTGGAGGCGAAGCGCTGGGCGACCTCTTCACCGAGCCATGCCCCGGCCAGGGTTAGGTAGTCGAAATCCTCCAGGCCGTCACGGATGACCTCAAGCCTCTGCGAGGACACGGGGCCGTCCACGCCCACCTGCTTTCCGGGATAGAGCAGCGAGCCGTCCCCGCGCAGCAGCGTGTTGATGTCCTTCACCGTCATCATGCTGGTCCAGGGGTTGTCTATGCACGCGGGATTCCAGTAAGTCGCGTTCCAATACAGCAGGCCTTGTACGTTCTCCCGCTTCTGCTGCCAGAAGAGCATGCGGTGCGACATGGCGGGCATGTCCACAAAGAAATTGTTGTAGGGCGCGCCCGGACCGCAGCAGATATACCACCACAGCTTCTCGCCCAGTTCGCGGCGTTGCGCCAGGAACGGCCGGGTCTTCGGCTCCGAGTCAAAGTAGTTTGAGTTGGGGCACCAGACATTGACCTTTCCGGGCATCAGGTCATATACCGTCAGGCTGCCGCCCCCGTCCGCAGTCCAGTCGGGTCCCCGGAAGAAGGGCACAACCCAGTGATATCCGGGGGCGTTGCGGTGAAGGCGCTCGGCAATGCGGTCTATCGTCCCGTACGCATCCTTGGTTATGGGTTCGTCAATGGCGTAGAAATAGCCTTTGGCATAGCATCCCAGGCGTACCAGACGGGACACCTGTTTCTGCATCTCGCCGTCATTTTCGGAATAGGGGATCATGTAGGAGGTCATGCGCGGATCGGTCAGGTACTTCACGGCGTCGTCGGACATCAGATCCGCCGGAAGGACGTAGGCTGAGATGTGATGGTCGAGCAGCATCTCATAGTACTTGGCGTAGAGCTGCTTCGCTTCCGGCGATGCGGCGTCAACGCCGTGCTGCCGCGCGATGGATGCCGAATCGAGGCCGAAGGCGGTCTCGCAGGCCGGTGTTTCGGGCAGGGCGAAATCCCAGACCCTCAGCCGGATGGGATAACCCCGGGTCTTGCCGCCCGCCTCGACACAGACCATGGCTTTATAGATTCCCGGTTTGGCGTCTTTTGGAACGCGCACTGAAACCCAGACGGGCTGTGCGGCGTTGGGCTGCAAATCCAAACCCGCGAGCGGGGGGAGCGGATCAGGATAGGGCGTGTCGCCGACAACATTGGGGACATATTCGACCTTGAACAGATCCGGGCGCAGCGCGCCGCCAAAGCGCCCGTGGCGAAAATCGGAAACCGTAACTTTCACGCAGCCAACCGGTTGCTCCGACAGCAGAACCAGTTGGCAGGCTTCCGTTTCATTCCGCGCGGCCGCAAGCTCCCATTGAAGGGCGTCCGGAACCGGTTTGGCGTCCCGCAGCACCTTCTCTGCGCTCGGAACAAACCACGCGGTCACCTCAGCATGGCCAATCGCCGGCAGCATTCCCAAAAGCAATAGGCACAGCACCAGCATTCCGCCTGTTCTTCTCATGGTTGCCTTTCGTTTCTGCCTGCGCAAATGTCAGTCAGCGTCCAAAACCAAGGCCGGCGAGACGCCGGCGGTACGAGTTGGCTTGATTCGCACAGGCATCGGTTTCCGCTACAGGCCGGCCTTTAACTGTGGACGGGAACGGGTGACAGTCCCTTCAGATCTTCCTGCCGCAGCTTGGCACTCTACCGCCGCACTTCGGCATGGCCGCCGTGGATGGAGGTCCAGTGGTGGGCCCGTGCGGCCAGCGACTCGTCGTGGGTGACGATGACGAGCGTCACATTGTCCTGCGTGTTCAGATCAAAAAGCAGGTCCACGATTTCACGGCCGGTGTTCTCGTCGAGATTACCGGTCGGCTCGTCGGTCAGCACCACGGCGGGGTTGTTAAACAGTGCCCGCGCGATGGCCACGCGCTGCTGCTCGCCGCCGGAAAGCTGCCCCGGCTTGTGGGTCATGCGATCCTTGAGCCCCACCTTGCAGAGCAGTTCCTCGGACCGCGCGCGGCAGGAGCGCCGTGAGGCGTTCATGCACAGCGCGGGCATCATCACATTTTCCAGGGCTGAGAACTCGGGCAGCAGATGGTAGAACTGGAACACAAACCCGATGTCGCGGTTGCGGATGCGGTTCACCTTGGCGGCGCTCATTTTGACGATCGGCTCGCCGCGGAAAAACACCTCGCCGCCCGTGGGCTTGTCGAGCGTGCCCATGATGTGCAGCAGCGTGCTTTTGCCCACGCCGGACGGTCCGCTGATGGCGAGGATGCGCCCTTCGGGCACCACCACGTTGACGTCCCGCAGAATCTCCAGCGCGCGGGTGCCGTCGTGGTAGGTCTTTTGAATGCCGCGGCATTCGAGGATGTTGTTCGGGTCGGGGTTATTCATAGCGCAGGGCATCCACGGGGTTGAGCCGGGCGGCGCTCCACGCCGGATAGAGCGTGGAAATAAAGGTGAGCGCAACGGCCGAGAGGGTGATCCAGAAAATGTCAAAGGGCACCACGGCGACCGGGATGCCGTCGAAGTAATAGATGGTGCTGTTGAACAGATCCACCCCCATCATCCACGCCAGGAACCGGGCCACGGGGTTGATGTTGTAGGCGAGCACCGTGCCGAGCGCCACGCCGAAGAAGGTGCCGCTGAGCCCAATCATGAGCCCCTCCAGAATGAAGAGCCCCAGCACCGACCAGCTTGAGGAGCCCAGTGTGCGCAGGATGCCGATGTCGCGCCGCTTTTCCATCACGATCATGATGAGCGTGCTGGTGATGTTGAACGCGGCGACGAGCACGATGAACACCAGTATGATGAACATGGCGACCTTTTCCTGCTTGAGCGCCTCGAAGAAGGCCCTCTGGCTCTCGTACCAGGTGACGGCGCGGTAGGGCAGTTCCTTTTCGATGCTCTCAGACAGCTTCTCCGCAAGGAAGGGGTCGGTCAGCTTGAGGTGGATGGCGTCCACACCCTTGCGTCCGGTGAGCATGCGCGCCGTCGGAATGTCCACGAAGGCGTAGAGATTGTCGAAGTCCGACATCTTCGCCTGCGAGATACCGCTGACGGTGAGGAACACCTGGTTGCCCGGGCGCATGCCGAAGGGCGTGACGGTTGGCTTGTCGGTGACCACGGCGATCTCGGAGCCGACGCGCGCCCCGACCCGGCTGGCCAGGCGGAAGCCAAGCACGATCTGCTTCTCGCCGGGGAGATCGCCCATGCCCATGGTGCGCCCGCCCTCGTGGGTCAGGTTCTTGGCCAGGTCGGTCACGCCGGCCTCCAGCTCGGGGTCTATGCCAAGCACAATGGCGCCGGTGGTGTCGGTGCCGTGACGCAGCAGCGCCTCAGTCTGGATGATGGGCCCGGCACCCACCGCCTCGGGAACGGCCTTGCGGATGTCGGTGATGGCCGATTCATAATCTTTTATGGGGGTGCCGTTGGGATTGGACAGTTCCAGGTGGGCGCGGTTGCCGATGATGGTCTCGCGCAGGGCGTTGTCAAAGCCGGTCATGACGCTCATGACCACGATCAGTGCGATGACGCCGACGCTCACTCCGGCCACGGAGATGAACGTGATCAGGCTGATGAATCGCGTCTTTCGTTTGCCGCGCAGATAGCGGGCTGCCACAAAGGTTTCAAAGCGCACGGGTGATGGTTTCCTCGATTTGCTTGACCAGACGCCCGAATGGGACCGCGTCCAGCGACTCCAGCCGCCAGTCGCACGCCCCCAAGTCCAGCGTTTCGGTCACCGGGTTGGGCACAGCAACGCAGTATAGGCAAGCACCCTTGGCCGCGGCAACTCCCTTCGGGCTGTCCTCGACGGCAAAGCACCGCGCAGCGGGCACACCCAATGTATCCAGTGCCGTCCGGTAAAGTTCCGGGTCTGGTTTCACCCGCGCGACCTCGTCGCCGCAGACCAGTGCGTCGAAGCGGTCCAGCAGGTCCAGACGTTCCAAATGGCCGGTCACCCACTTCCTGTCGGAACTAGAAGCCACACCCAGTTTGAGACCCATTTCCGCTGCGGCGTCCACCGCGGCGCGGACGCCCGGCATCACGTCCTGCACATACACCTGGCCCCAGTACCATTCCCGGCGGCGCTGGTTTATGGTGTCGCGGTCCAGCGTCTGTCCCGTCAGCCGTTCCAGATGGTCCATCGGGTGAAAGGCCTCGTAGGAGTAGCCGCCGATGTTTGCCGTCCAAAGGGACAGCGGCAGTTCCACGCCAAACTCGGCATAGGTCCGCTGCCACGCCGCGAACAGCGTGGATTCGGTGTCGAGGATGAGCCCGTCGAAGTCGAATATGACTGCTTCCATCACGCCGGCATGGTCCTCGTTCTTAAGTTGCCTTCACCTCGAGTTGTGGGGGGGGCGCAGCGAAGCGGAGCGAACCGGTCTTGTGTTTGCGCAAGAACGGCGCCAAGCATGTCCGTCTCCGATTAGAACGCGCGGCCCAGCCATTTCACGAGTTCAAACCACAGAATGCTGGAGATACCCGCGACCAGGGCTATCAGAAGGTCCAAGCCGTTTAGCGCCGAGAAATGGAAGACATCCCGCAGCCCTGGTGTGTAGACCACGAGCCCAAGGAAGAGCAGCGCGCCGCCCGCCACCCACCACACGGCGCTGTTGTAAGTGCGCAGCGTCTTCAGCAAAGAGCGGTTCCAGGAACGGTTGACCATAATCAGCCCGATATTCGCCACGATCAGCGTCGCAAAGGTGAGCGTGCGCGCCGTGTTTTCATCGGCCCCCATCCGCTGTGACAGCATAAACACGCCCAGCACGACGGCGAGCACGCACAGTCCCTGAACCAGGCTCAGCAGGAGCCGGCGCCGGCTCAGCACCGGCTCGTCGCGGTCGCGCGGGGGCCGCTTCATGGTGCCGGGCTCTTCCGGCTCCACTTCGAACACCACTGAGCAGGCCGGGTCGATGATCATTTCCAGGAAGACCACATGCACCGGCATCAACACCAGCGGCCACTTGAACAGCACCGGGAGCAGGGACAGTCCGGCGATGGGCACGTGCACAGCCAGAATAAAGGCAATGGCCTTCTTCAGGTTGTCGAAGATGCGCCGTCCCAGACGGACGGCGTGCACAATGCTGGAAAAGTCGTCGTCCAGCAGCACCAGTGCGGCCGCCTCGCGGGCCACGTCGGTGCCCGTGCCGCCCATGGCGATGCCGATGTCAGCCGCCTTGAGCGCGGGCGCGTCGTTGACGCCGTCGCCCGTCATGGCGGTGATGGAGCCGAGCGACTTGACCGCCATCAGGATGCGCAGTTTCTGCTCCGGCACGACCCGCGCGAAGATGTTCACCGTCTTGGCGCGTTCGGCCAGTTCGGCGTCGCTCAGCGTGTCCAGTTCGGGGCCGGTGACAAATGCGTCATTCGGCGCCAGCCCTATTTGGCGGGCGATGTTCTGCGCCGTGGCCGGATAGTCGCCGGTGATCATGATTACCCGTATGCCAGCCGTGTAGCACTCGCGGATGGCTGCGGGCACGGCGGGCCGTATCGGATCGGAAAGGCCGACGAGGCCCAGGAACTCGAAGTCAAAGTCGTGCTGGTCCTCGGGGATACTGCTCTTGTCCAGGCGGGACTTGGCCACGCCGAGGACGCGAAGCCCCTCTTGGGCGAGCAGATTTACCTGCGCGGCCAGTTCGTCCCGGCGGGCCTGGGGGAAATGGCACAGGTCCGCGATGGCCTCGGGCGCGCCTTTTGCGGCGATAACGTGCTTTTGGCTCTCTGTTGAACGCCACACGTTTGACATGGCCAGCAGGTGCTCGGACAGGGCGAACTCGCGTTCAAGGTCCCAGTCCTGGTGCAGGTGCTCCGTGTCCCGCAACTGGTCGTCGCCAAATTGGCGGAACGCCTTCTCCATCGGGTCAAAGGGGTTGACGTGGCTGGCCAGTATGCTGAACTCCATGAGTTCGTGGAAGTCTTCGGGCAGCGGGGTTGCCGCGTCGCCGACCGTGTCGTAGGTTTTCTCCCCGGCCACGAGTTTTGTCACGGTCATGCGGTTTTGGGTCAGCGTGCCGGTCTTGTCCACGCACAACACCTGGGCGGCGCCGAGTGTCTCGATGGCCGGCACGCGGCGGGTCAGCACGTTCTTCTGCGCGATGCGCCACGCGCCCAGCGCCATGAAGATCGACAGCACCACGGGAAACTCTTCGGGGATCATGGCCATCGCCAGCGTGATGCCCGAGAGAATGCCGTCCAGCCACCTGCCGCGGGTGATTCCGTACACCACGACGACCAGCACGCACAGGAAGAATCCGGTGACGGCAAAATTGCGGACCAGCCGGCCGGTCTGGCGGCTCAGCGGTGTCTCCTCCACCTCGATCGACTGGAGGGCCTTTCCGATCTTGCCCATTTCGGTGTTTGCGCCGGTCGCCAGAACGCGCGCCATGCCCCGGCCCTTCACCACCAGTGTGCCCGAAAAGAGGAAGGGGAGTCCGTCGCCGCCGGGACGGCCCATTTCCGCCGTCTCCGCCGCGGCGGTCTTGCGCCCGGGAACCGATTCCCCCGTGAGCAGCGACTCGTCCACCGTCATGTAGCTGCTTTGCAGCAGTGTGGCGTCCGCCGGGACGCGGTCCCCCTCGGCCAGCACCAGCAGGTCGCCCCGCGCCACCTCACGGCCGACGATGCGCCGTTCCACGCCGTCGCGGACGACGAGGGCGCGCGGACTGGAAAGATCGCGCAGCGCCTCCAGGGCGCGCTCCGTCTTGCGCTCCTGATAGAAGGTGATCCCGATGATGACGAACACAAAGCCCAGCAGCATGACAGCGTCGGTCGTCTCGCCGAGGAACAGATAGATCAGACCGCAGGAGATGAGCAGCAGGAACATTGGCTCCCGCAGCACGTCCAGCAGCGATCCGATGATTCCGCTTTTCTTTGCCGCCGGAAGCTCGTTATACCCCTCGGAGCGGAGACGGTCCTGCGCCTCCTGCTCAGCGAGTCCCTTCAGCTGTGTGACGTCCCAGTTTTCTGCCATGCATCCGGTTCCGATGGTTGGTGGGGCTTGTGCCGGGTGCCGCCCTAGACCCGTTCCGCGCGAATTTCCGCAGCCAACTCCTCAAGCGGCGTGAGTTCAACATTCTCGAAAGAGCCTTTTTCGGAATAGTCGAACGGGTTGTCGAGGCTTCGGATGAGCGCGAGCAGATAGAGGAGAAAGAAGCTGATCACAAACACAAAGAACATCGACTCATGAAACTGGGTGAACTGCGTCACGATGAGTCCGATACAGAGCAGAATCGTCGTGAGCTCCGCGATGATATATCCCGAAGTCACGAAGTCCGTCTCGCGAATGACATCGCACCGGATGATCATCCGCCGAAGACTGGTCTGTTCCTGCTTGAGGCGGGCGATGAAAGGGGGCGCAGTCAGCGGCTCAAAGGCGGTGTAATAATCGCTGAGCCCGCGGATGAGGCCAAGCACCTCCTGCTTGGGGCGCTTCTTGTGGAACCAGTCAAGAATTGCCTCGACGAGTGTGCCTGTGTACGCGAGACAGACCCGGGCCTCTTCGGCCTGTTTGGCCTTGAGAATGCCGTGCGCCTCGTCCCGGATCGCCTGGATGCTCACCACCAGCTCGCCCGGCAGCTTTTCGCTTTCCTTGTAGTCCGACAGCACGCCCGAGATCAGGAAGCCCATCAGGAACACATTGGCCGCGATGATGCCGGAAAAAAGCGGGCTGAGCGAGAGGAATTCCAGCCCAATGCAATGCGCCGCGATCTTCAGAACGATGACCAGGCAGACGAAGGGCAGCACCCGCATGGCCAGGGAGTGCCCCATCGAATATTTCTTGAAACTCCACATGAAACCAATCCTTGTGCGTGACGCGTATCGCGGCTTCTAACCAAAGACAGCCCCACCCGCGTCGGCCAACAAAACAGAAGAGCCAGTATAACATTTTCGGAGGAAGCCTTTCTTTCGTCTTGTCAGGACTTCGGGGCCGCGGTTTGATTCAAGGGGACGGGCATTTCCCAAGATGCCATCATTACAGAGACAGAGGGACATGAGCCTTGATGTGCGAGTGGTGCCGCCTGTCCCGAAAAGAGTGTCTGCAAACGCCGGGTATTTGGCCAATAACATGGAATTTCAGGCCGGGAACGACGGTCTTCGGCATTATGGAGAGGGTGCCGTGGCACGGGCATCCTGCCCGTGATGGGGGAAAACATGGGCGGGATGTCCATGCCAAAACGCAGTGAAACCTGCCGGGGCCCGTCGGGGTCTATATCGATACCCTTTCCGGGCTTTGTGGAACCGTACCGTGGAGCCGTGCCGGG
>CAIXUF010000344.1 GCA_903922535.1 Candidatus Hydrogenedentota bacterium | reverse complement strand
TGCCGGACGAGTTTCTCGATCCGTTTTGCGTTGGGCTTGCGCATGGCGCGAATGGAAGCGTGGTGCCCTGGAAGGAAATGGCGAGGACGACGGGGTTCGAACCCGCAACTTCCGGATCGACAGTCCGGTGCGCTAACCAATTGCGCCACGTCCCCGCAAAACAGGGCCAGAGTATATGTCTGCCGCAGCGCAGAAATCAAGGTGGAAGTTTACGCCACGCGATCCTGACACGTAATCCTCAGCCGTACTTCGTGGGCACCGCACGGCCAAGCATGACGCTGCGATTCGCCAGATCCAGGATGTGGATCGGCCGGCGCGACCACTCAGGGGTGATAATCAGCTTCTCCCCCTTGGTCAGATGGTCCGCAATGTTCTGATACAGCTTCCACCCCTCGCCCGGCGGATTTCCGGCCTTGGTCGACACAGTCTCGCCCGCAGCGCCGTGTGTGATCAGATCAAGCGACCCGAAGTCCATCACGTACGTCCCCTTGGTGCCGACAAACTCCACAATGCCGGGCTTCGAGTTGGACTCGATGGACGAGATGCGCAGCGTGAGCATGCAACCGGACTTGAAGCGCACCACGGCCGTGGACTCGTCCTCGATGCCGTCCTTTCCCCACTTGGTCTGGGCTGACCAGAACCCCTTGTGCGCGTAACTGCTGACCTCGGTCATCTCCGAGTCAATGATCTGCAGTGCGTACTCGAGCAGGTGCACGCCCCAATCGTACAGAATGCCGCCCGAAATGGTCTTGCTGGAGCGCCACCAGTCGCCAGGCTTGCCCCAACCGCCCATGCGGCACTCGACGCGCACGAGATCCCCCAGCGGCCGGTCCTTGGCCCGGATACGGCGTACCGCCTCGAGAATGTGGCCGTCCCAATGGCGGTTGTGGTAGGTGGAGAGCACCAGCTTGCGCTTCCGCGCCTCGCGGATCATCGCGTCGCACTCCTCCGTGGTGATCGCCAGCGGCTTCTCGCACACGACGTTGCGCCCCGCACGCAGGCACTGGATTGCCAGCTTGGCGTGCGTGTTGTGGGGCGTGATGATCGCCAGCAGATTCACATCCGACGTGCGCAGCATCGCGCCCACATCGGTGAAGGTCTGGATGCCGGGAAAATCCTTTTCCGCAACCCGCAAGCGCGCAGGGTCCAGTTCGGCAACCGCTGTGGGCGTCATCCCCGCCTTGGCCATCTCGTTCAGATGCGCCCTGCCCATGTTGAATGCGCCGCCATATCCAATGCAACCAACCTTGATATCCGCCGCCTTCTTGTACTGTGACATGCTCGTACCGCTCCTTTTCGATTTGAGAAAACCGGGGTTCGGGGGCAGGGTTCAGGAACTCGCCTGTCGCGTCCTGAACCCCCGAACGATGACACCTTCTAGGGACTGACATACTCCGGAACAATCCGCATCCGGGCCGCCCATTGGATGCCGCGCTTGACGATCTCGAACGCCTCGGAAACGTCGAAGTCCTTGTTCACGTGGCCGAGCGATGTGTAGAACACCCGTCCCTGCCCCCACATGCGCTGCCACACCACGGGCATCCGGGTTCCCTTGATCCATGGCACGTTGCCATGCTCGCCGGAAAACGTCGTCCAGGCCACCACCTTGTTGCCCGGGTCGGTGTGCATGTAATACTGCTCGGAGACCATCTGGAAGGGCTTCAGCCCCTTGGTGATCGGACTGCTCTGCTTCAGGCCATCGACCTGATATGCAATCCCGCCGGTGACGGTGCCGGTGAAGGCCGGGTTGGCGAGGGGCGCCTTCA
>CAIXUF010000343.1 GCA_903922535.1 Candidatus Hydrogenedentota bacterium | reverse complement strand
TCTGCCTCTTGCAGCAGGGAGGGCGCGGCCTGTTTGCCCTGGGAGGGCGACTGCGTTCCCGCCCCGACGGAGTTGACGGCGACCACGTAGTACGCTTCCCCATCGGTCCCGTTGGCGTCCACGTACATCAAGGAGCTGGCGGGAACGGTGGCGACCTGGGAATAGCCTTCATTCACCCCGGAACGGTAGATGTTGTACGACAGGATGCTTGACCCCCCATCGCTGGCCGGCGTCGCCCAGGTGAGGGTGGCAACGCCCTGGTTGAACGTGACCGACAGGTTCTGCGGCGGCGACGGGGCCTTCGCTCCCGCGACCCCGGTCGCCTCGTTCGAAGCAAGGCTCGATCCTGCCGGGTTTACGGCCTTAACCACATAGGAATACGACGTACCTGGCGTTGCCGAGGTGTCGTTGTACACGACCGTACTGGAGGCCACGTTGCCGATCGTGCCCAGGAAGCCAGGCAGGGTCGTGCTGCCGCTCGAACCGCCGATCGTCCCGCTCCGGTAGACGTCATACCGGGTCAGGCCAGGGGACCCGGTGTCCGCCGGTGCGGTCCAATTCAGCTGAATGAAACCGGAACCGGCCGTCGCCGTGAGGCCTGTGGGGGCTCCAGGGACCAAGGAATTCGCCGTTGTTGCCACACCCATCGTCAGACCGTTGAAAACGCCCCCCGGAGCCGGGAAATTTGAAGACGCGTCAGCATGCCCCAACAATCCGGCCGGCGTACCGGTGATCCACCCGCTCACCACCGAAGTGGGGTGAGCGAGCCCCAGGAACGTCATCGAAGTGAGCGAGGTGCAGTCGGCGAAAGCATCGATCCCGATGGTGGTGATGCCGCTTGGGATCGTGATGGACGACAGCCCGGCGCAGTACTTGAACGTGTAATCGCCGATGACGGTAACGCCGCTGGCAATGGTCACGGAGCTGAGTTGGTGACAGTTATAGAACGCGTACCTCTCGACCGTGGTGATGCCGGCGGGCATGTCATACGCCCCTCCCTTGCCTGCCGGATACTGGATCAGGATGGTGATGGCCTTGTTGTACAGAACACCATCAATGCTGGCATAGTTCGGGTTACCGGGATCGACGTTGATGGACGAAAGAGTGGTGCTGTCGGAGAAAGCGTAGTTCGATATCGTCGTGAGGCTGCTCGGTACGTTGAACGGACCGATCTTGCCTCCGGGGTACTGGATCAGGGTGGTGTTCGCTTTGTTGTAGAGAACGCCATCGACGCTGGCATAGTACAAGTTACCTGGATCGATATTGATCGCGGTTAGGGAGGTGCAACCGGCAAATGCATAGAACCCGATGGACGAGGTATTGCTGGGGATGGACACGGAGGTCAGGGAGTTGCAGACCCAGAATGCGAATCCCCCGATGGTGGTGACCTTATCGGGAATGTTGACCGAAGTCAAGTGGGAGCACCCAGAAAAGGCGGAGACACTGATGACGGTGACGGAATTTGGGATCACCGCGGAGGTTAGCGTGCTGCTATTGGCGAATGCATCGCGGCCTATCACCGCGGTAGGATAACCGCCCAGCGTGGACGGGATGGTGATCGCGCCGCCGGGACCGGTGTATCCGGTAACGGTGGCAAAGACCGGGCTGCCGCTCGCGGTGTAGGTATAATCGCCTTCCTGGGCCGCTGCCACGGGATTCGATCCTATCACGAATAGCATTCCCGATAGAAGCAACAGACCGACGATCGTGGAACACAGAATGATTCCAGTTCCTTTTCTCATTGGAACACCCCCCCCCTCCCCTCTTTGACGTCTCGGCTCGATCCTCAATGATGAGCCCGGACCGTGAATTGCCCTATCGATGGCTTAATGTTTTGCCAAGATTCCAATATTCCATTTTGCCTGCCAAATGAGGTTCTGACCAAACCTATGGCGCATCCTTGTTCTCATGATGCCCGAGGTCTTGGGAGAACGGTTGTTGCAGAAAGTGATCCGGATGAAAACCCGCCATCCGGCAGGAAAACTGTCATCGTTACGGCACTGCCCCTGATTCGAACTGAGTTTTGTAATGACCCGGTCACGAAATCCGTGACGCTGATGGGCGTTTACAATTTTGCCTTTACGTTCTGGCTGCCGCCCATTTTCTTGGATTCGGA
>CAIXUF010000342.1 GCA_903922535.1 Candidatus Hydrogenedentota bacterium | reverse complement strand
GCCAGGGTGCTGATCAGTTTGTCCGGGTATACCTTGGCGGTGCGTTCGGCGAGTTGATTGATGAACCAGTACTGCGTGCCGCCCGAAGTGCCGTATTGGTCGTTGATCGCGCGGCAGCGGGCGCATTGGCACCCGTTGTACCAATCCATGATGGAGAAATTGTGCTGGCGTGATCGCGGATCCTTCGCCATGTGTTCGAGCATGCGCCGCGTGACAATCTCAAGGACATCCGGATTGGTCAGGCAAAGCTGGGTTTCTGATTTGCGGCGCACCCCGTCGATTTCGGAAAAGTACTCGGGATGCGCGTCGAAGAATTCCTCGGGGTCGATGAAATTGAAATAGGTGTGGCATGTGCCGTCAAAGCAGTACTGCGTGCCCTGGGGATTGTCGGGGCCGCCTGTGCCGTCATTGTCGCGCTGCCGCGCGCGAAAATCGGCATCGCCGCCCGGCCATTTGTAGCTGGTGTGACGCCAGAGAAATGCCGGGCGGAGCGTTTTGTCCAGGTTGGGCAGGGGGAGATCCTTGATCGCGGGCGTTCTTGTGGCTTCGGGCGCATACCACCGGACGCCGAGCTGCTCTTCGAGGAAAGTGTAGACGCCGTAGAGCGTGCCGGCCGCCGCAGTGCCGGCGATGACAATATGGGGCGGAACCGTGCGCAGCACGCAGCCCTGTTCGCCCAGCAGGGTAGAGGGAGGATCAACTCCGAGCTTCCTGGCCACGGGGCCGCAGCCCAGAACGATCATCGGCGCGTTCACCGGCGCGTCTGCGTCCGCCACGGGAAGATCAATGCCTGTGCAGGCCT
This sequence comes from Candidatus Hydrogenedentota bacterium, assembly GCA_903922535.1. The sequence continues at coordinate 8,854 of CAIXUF010000342.1, read as the reverse complement.
TGAAGAAGGTCCTGAGTTCCGCGGCGGCATGCTTTTCGGAGGGGCTGGCGGAGGGTTCCAACACGATTTGGCAGGGGCTTGCGCCATCCTTGACCAGGCAGGCGGACGACGCGTCAGAACCGGCGGCAAAGCCGCCGGACGGCAGCACGAGAATGAATAAGGCCAGCATGGACCCGCGCAACAATGTCATGTTCGAGAATGTCATAGAAACCTCCACCATTCAGTTCCTGTGTCATCCGGTCGTCATCATCCTCCGAACCAGACACTCATTCAAGTCGGATATGCCCTTGAACCTGGCCTTGGATTCCCTCGAGTTTCCCCTGTGCGGACCACCCGAACGGACCACGGGGCGAATTCCCCAACCGCGCCGAACGAGAGAAGCAGCGGCATCACGGACAACCTGAGGCCGGCGGTGCCTTTGCAGCGTGCTGTTTGACGCGGTCAGGGGTCATTGCGGTTGAATCCGATCTGCCGCCGTTTGGGGGGCTGTTGCGGCGCCATGAGCTGGCGGATGGCATCGAACACGATCTTGAACTGCGCGTCGTATTTCTTTTCCAGCGCGGCCAGTTTTCGGGCAAGACCCTCGTTTGATGCGAGCATTTGGCGGAGCAGCACGAAGGCGCGCATGATCTCTATGTTGACCTGAACGGCGCGCGGGCTGTTCAGGACACTGGAAAGCATGGCCACCCCCTGTTCCGTGAAGGCGTAGGGCGGATATTTCCGATGCTGTCCGCGCCCAGTCTTTAAGGTCACAGACTGTGACCTTAAACGCTCCTCCTCCTCGGCTGTCAATTGGAACATAAAGTCCTCCGGGAAGCGCGCGATATTGCGTTTCACGGCTTGGTTCAGGACTTTCACCCCAACCCCATAGAGTTCGGCCAAGTCCCTGTCCAACATGACCTTGTGGTCACGAATCAAAAGGATGTGCCGCTCAATCCGTTCGACAGGCACGACTGAATTTGATTCTGTCATGATCACCCGCTCCTCGCCTTTGCATGTCACCCCGGCATGACCCCATCCAACTTGTGGTGCCAGACTGTGATCTTAAAGCGTTATGGACCGGCACTGGCGGTCCCCAAATACATTCGCCCGAAAGAGAGCACGTTTTCAAGTGTGGCCGGGAATCATCGCAGCGTTCAAGGGGGCGCCAGGCTCACCTATGCCGGGGCGCACCACCCGCCGTGCCCGCCCAGTCCGGCCAGCAACGGTGTCTTGACCCCAGCACACGAACAAACTTTGACGGCCGGACGCGGCAGCATTGGGGGATCGGGGTTCTGGACCGGTCCTTTGTGCGGATCAGAAAAGTTTGAACCGGTTGAATTCGGCTTCACCGCCAGCCCCTCCCACATCACGCACCCAAGGTTCAACGGGGTCCATGAGGCTGCCCGCCGTTCGGTACATGGCGAGAATGTTCTCAATGGGGGTGCCCACCTGTATGGCGTGGGTGGGGCCCAGGAACAGACCGCCCTGCGGGAAGAGGTCGAGTCGGCGGCACACCTCGCGCGCGATGTCGGCGGACGTGCCGAAGGGCAACAGGCTCTGGACGCACATGCTGCCGCAAAACGCCAACCGATCACCAAATTGGCGTTGCAGGCAGGCAATGTCCATTTCGGGCGTGGTTGGCTGTACGACGTCCTGGATGTCGAGGCCCAGTTCGATGAGGCGGGGCAGAAACATGGAAACCGTGCCGCACATGTGCATCATGGTTTTCGCGCCGTGGCGGTGCGCAAGCCTGAATATCGCCTCGTACTTGGGCGCGAAGAGACGGTCGAACATGTCGAGGCTGATGGTGGGGCCCTGCTGGCAGCCAAGATCCTCGCCGACATGAAGGATGTCAACCATGCCGCCGGCCGCATCAAGGGTGGCCTCGTGCAGCCCGTAGTAGAAACGGAACCGGGTCTCCATGATCTCCATGAAGGCCTCGTTCTCCGTCAGGAGGTCCTCCAGCACCTGTTCAATGCCGCGCATGCGGCCGATGGTGTTGATGAAATCCATGTCGCCGGCGGACCCGATGCAGACGGCGTACTGTCCGCCCAGTGCTTCGCACTGGCTGCGAATGGTGGAAAAGTCGAACCAGGAGACCTGTGGAAAGCGGCTTCGGTCGAGATCCTCCGCGCGCATAATCCCCGCGTACGGCAGATAGACCGGTTCCATGTAGGAACCGCCTTCATAGGCCTTTCGCCCATACCGCTCGCCCCAGAAACCCTCGATGCTGCCATCGGACCAGGTCTTCAATTCCGGTCCGCAATACACGGGCTGCACATAGCGGAAGTCGTCCCCCAGCACCAGCAGCAACTGTTCCTCCGATGCCAGGGAGAAATGCTCCATCAGCGCCTGGTTCACTTCCGGCGTCCCCTCGTGCTTGACTGGAATGCGATCATAGCCGGCTCTTGCCAGCGCGCTCAGCACCCGTTCACGAGATGTCATTTGAACCGTCTCCTATTGCGCTTCCCTTTCACGGGAACAGGGCCATTCTATGTAATGAACCGTGTCAGGGCAACATGCATCGGGTTGACGGCGGCAGGCGATCTGTGCGCCGAGTCGGGAACCGCGGTGCGGCCGCACGAACAGGCTATCTGCCCCGACACCCTGTATGAGGACTCCATACAGGAGAAGCGCCCGGCGTGACTACCAGCGGGCACGGTGCTCTTCGGCCCAGCCGAGGATGCCGTCGACGGGGACAAGCCCGCCGTTCACCCGGAGTGTCCCGGAATAACGGCCAAAAAGCTGATGTGCTCCTGAATGAATGACACACAGGTTGATGTTTGTCACCTTGTCGTAGAAGGGCGTGAACCGGAGCCTGATGGAGTCGGTGGTTTCAGACCGCATTTCCCAGGGCCGCATGAAGTCGCGATCGTCGTAGTCGAAGCGGATGTCCTCAAAGACTTTGTGCAGTCGGCCGTTGAGAAGAATGCCGTTCTCGTTCATGCCGGTGTTGTCGGTCCATTTTGCGCCCATGTTTACGCCGAGGGTGTCTTGCCCATTGCGCCCGGAGAAGGAAGCCCAGTTCCAAGTCGTGCGGTAAGGCCAGATGCCGCGCCCGTAATCAAGGCAGGCGAACGCCGAGTCCGGCGCGAAGGTCCAAGTCTCGCTTCCCCATCTGATGGAACCCCGTGCCGGGAGACAGTGCTGCTTCGACGTGAACTGAAACGTTTTCGAGTTCCAAGGCACCACCACGTTCAAGCTTTCATGGTTTTCCGGGTGGTCGATTTCGAGAGAAGCCTCCAGCGGCCTGCCCGCAAAAGAATCTGTGCGCACCAACATGCGAAGTCTGTGTCCCGTCCGGTCGAAATTGAGAAGGGAGCGGCCGTGCCTGAATTGAACTGGGCCATCGACGGATTCGGGCATTGCGGGCCCGCACGGGCCTGCCTTCACGGCTGAAAACTCGGCAAATCGTTTTGTTTCGTATTCGAGGAAGTAGGCCGCGCCCAGGGAAAGATAGTCAATATGGGCAATGGTCGCGGAAAACAAAAACCGGTCGCCGGTGACGCACCAGTAGTTCCATTTCTTCTTGCGCGGGAACCTGCCGCCAAGATTACAGACGTGAAGCGGCCTGCGCGACCACCCAACCGCTTCCTGGTTGAGCCGGCCGTTCTCGTCGCACAAAAGAACCTTGCCCGCTATTTCCTTCTCGATGGTCTGCACAGCGTTCCTGCTCCTTCCCTGCACCTTTCTGCCGGCGCGCCATGGTTGTGGGTTAACACCTGTGCCCCGTCCGTCCGGCGGGATCATGCCAGACGTGGTCGGGGTCGGTGAACTGCACCAGGTTGGTTTCCAGCCAGCCCATGGGCGCCATGTTTCGTAGAAGCCCCCATGAAAGCGGACCCGCGGCGCCCGTACGAAAAAATGGGACACCGAGGAGATGGGGGCGCCGGCCTGTGCGATCACATCGCGAAACGCCAGTTCGGAGGAAAACATCCACGCGCCGCGCGTGGATCAGCGCGGTGTGCGCTTTTATAATCCACGTGGCGCCGTGGTTGTCGCTGATATAGATCCGGCCCCGCCACGCTTTGCCCCTTTCATTTTTTGGGATTCCGGGCAGGTTGTTAAGGCCCGGCCCGCCCGCATCCATGGTGGCCACAAGGCGTCCGCTTTCGAGCCGGCAAAGTCCCGGACTGTACGCGCAGACCCGGGACGAATCAGGGGATTCAAAGACAACCGCGGCCTTGCCGCCCAGCAGCGGAAGGGGTTCCGTCACTGGCACGGATTCCGCCGCCACCGCGGTTTTGACGGCTCCACCCGCCAGGACCGGCGCCATCAATGCGGACTCCAGGAAACTTCTCCGCCCCAACGAACCACCCTTGCCAGCCATGGACACGCCTCCTCCGTTAGATCAGACGCATTAAGAGTACACCACCTGGGCCGGATCGGGAACAGACTACGGGTTAAGGCATATTGCATCTTGACGCTTTGCTTTCCGGGCGTCCTGTCGTTGCCCCGTCTATTAAATCGGCGTCCTCCGCACCTGATTTCTTGGAATGTGGGGAAGACGTATCGTCCACGTGATCCGCAAGCCACAGCATTACGCATCCCATGATGATGATGAACGGGCCTTCGTGCAGGGCCCACTGGAACGGCATCCCAACCATGATGTCGAGAAGTAGCATTCCCAGGCCGAATATGATTCCCAACGCGGCGAGGCATTTCACCACCGGCCTGTAACGGCGAACATCCAGGGAGATGAAGAAAACCAATGCCCCGTGCATCGCATACATGGCCGACAAGGAACGGGTGAGATAACCCATGATTGGCCCCCCGGGCAGTTCACCCATTCCCAGAAGCCGGTGAATGTCCTTCATCCAGGCAAACGGCATCACCGCGGGGATCACGGCTATGAGCAGCATAACCCCCGCAACCCGCATCAGCACCATCAGCGCTTTTTCATACCGGTTCATAACGAGTCCTCCTGCCCGGGTCGGTAGAACCATGCATTTGCCGTGTTCTTTCTTGTCTTCAGGTTACCCCAACGGGGAGTATATTGCAAAGGCCGGGGTTGGCACAGGTATGCGATTCACGCGCGCGTCCCCCAGTTTTGAAAAGCCACATCATCGGACACATAATGAATTCGGCGAATGCCTTGCGGGCGAATCCGCGGTTTGTTCACCCCCCGGAACCGTTGCGAACCAGCTTCGGCTGAGAAAGCGAAAGGCGAACACATGAGATTCTTCTGCACGCTGGCCTTGACCGTTACCTTTTGCCTCGACCTGCACGCTTTCGAAAATCCAGGCGGCATGTGGACACCCATGCAGATAACGGAACAGGCCAAGACACTTTCCGAACTGGGCGTTGAACATCCCGAAACGCTGTCCGACACGTTGAACGGCCCCCTTTCGGCGGTGGTCTCGCTGGACGGCTGCTCCGCCTCCTTCGTCTCTCCGGAAGGCTTGATCATCACAAACCATCATTGTGTGATTTCCATTCTTCAGTTCAATTCCACACCCGATTCAAACCTTACGGAGAACGGATATGTGGCAAGAACGCGTGAGCAGGAACTGAAGGCGCCGCCAAGCTATCGCATCTTCGTCAACTTCGAATTCAAGGACGTGACGGAAACGATGCGCGCCGGCTTGGAGAAGATCGGCGATCCGCTGAAACGATGCAAGGAAATTGAACGGCGCACGACTGCGCTCACCAAGGCTGCCGAGGCCGGGCACAGGGACCTGAAATGCGAGGTAAAGAGCTACTACGACGGCCAACGGTACTACCTCGTCAAGAGACGCGAGATCAAAGACATTCGCCTGGTCCTGGCGCCGCCCATGTCCGTCGGTTCTTTCGGCGGTGACATCGACAACTGGCACTGGCCAAGACACGCGGGGGACTTCTCCTTTCTCAGGGCGTATGTGGACAAGAACGGCGACAGCGCGGCATTCAGCCCCGACAACGTTCCCTACAGGCCAAAGAGCTATTTCAAAGTTCCAAGCGAAGCGCTCAAACCCGGCGATTTTGCCATGATCGCCGGATTCCCGGGGAGAACCGAACGGCTAAAGACAAGCTCCGAATACAGGTTCCTGATAGACGTCTCCAACCCCTTCAGAATTGACACCACCAAAGACCTGATAGGCGTCTACAAGACCTTGAGTGATTCCGATGCCGGCTTGAAGGTGAAGCTCGCCGGTCCCATCTTCTATCGAATGAATTCGCTGTTGTTCCTGGAAGCCCTGCAGGAACAGGTCAAGAAAGCGGACTTCGTTTCGACGGTGGAAAAGAATGAGAAAGGGCTGGACAACTGGATACGCGCAGACAGCGCACGCGCAAAGAAATGGGGAAATGCCCTGGACGCCGTCAAAGAGGAAGCCGGAAAGTATGCCCGCAGAATAAAGGACTACATGATCCTGGACGCCATTCTGGGCAACGCGACGATGGTTTCAAGCGCGTGCACCATCATCCGCATGGCCGAAGAGCGTCCCAAGAAGGACGAAGATCGCGAGCCCGGTTTCCAGGAGAAGGATTGGGAAAGGCTCATTGCATCTCAGAATACCGTCCAGAAGAATTATGATCGCCGAATCGACATTGCGGCCCTCGAATATCTGATGGACAAAATCGGGCAGTCCCCCTGCTCAATTCCCAAACCGAAGATCCTTCATGCGCTTCTCGGAACCACAAGCGGCGGCAAAGGAGCCATCGCGCGCATCTTGAACGACACCTATGCGGGGTCGGAATTAGAATCTGCGGAAGTTCGCCAAAGACTGCTCAAGGAGGGGAATCTGCATGACCTGAAGCAAAGCAAGGACCGGCTGATACGGCTGGCGCTTCGGCTGCGGCCCGTTATGAAGAAGCTGGAGGACCTGCGAAAGACGTACAGCGCCAACCTCTCGATCATCAAGCCAAATTACATGGATGCTCTCCTTCAGTACAAGGGCGGCATGGTTGCCCCGGATGCAAACTCGTCACTTCGGATAACCTACGGGATGGTCCGCGGCTATAGGCCGCAGGAGAACACCCCGGAGTACCATCCCTTTTCAAACCTTTCGGAATTGCTGAAAAAAGACACCGGCGAAGCGCCCTTTAATTCACCCCCGGCGCTGCTGACGGCAGCCAAGGCCGTAAACTTCGGACCTTACAAAGATTCGGCCCTCAATGATCTTCCGCTGGACTTTCTTTCCGACCTCGACATCACCGGCGGAAATTCAGGTTCGCCGGTGCTGAACAAACGCTTTGAGATCGTCGGGGCCGCCTTCGATGGGAACTACGAAGGCATTTCGAGCAACTACCTGTTTGATAAGCAGGTCTCGCGCACCATCGCGGTCGATATCCGCTATGTCTTGTGGTATCTGGACGCCGTTGACAAAGCGCACAACCTCCTTTCCGAGCTTGGTATAACGCCCCAGTTCAACTAGGCGGTCCGGCCGCAGAAAGTTGTCTTGGCGCGGGAGCATGGCCGCCTGGGAGAAACATAGCGGAGTCTGAGTAGGCATTGAGGGAGTATCGTTGAAAATGAAAGATGAAGAGTTTCTGCAGAAACTGAGCGAATTCGGTCAGGCTTGTTCCCCTGTAGCCCCGTCGGCAATCACCTCGATTAACCGACTTTGTGACGTGCGCCATAATCATTTATGGCTCACAACAGAGGCAATGCTTATGTGTCAAAGCCTTGATGCTTGGGGGTAGGAATCCCGCTCACGGGTTTGCCGTGGGGTTGTGGGCGTGTTGTTTGGGAGATTCAGCGCGGAAGGTAGGCAACGGATCCAATGGCCATGATTTCCGAGCCGCCGTGCCCTGGACAGATTGTCCGGGTGCGGATGCGCCCAAAAGCCATTTTCAAGGGCAGCGCCCTCTGATTCCCCCCGGTGATCTTGTTGGACCCTAATTTCAAGTCCCTTTCGGCTTTTTCGGAATCTTATCCATGACTTGTCCTACGGCGGTGGCCAAAGCTTGGTGATCCATCATGGACACCATGAGCATACCGAGGAGGCCGCCTGCCCCCGCACGACCCAGAGCTTTGTCGCGCCAAACTACCGTGCCCGTCTGTTTGTCCAGAATAGCCAAATTGACCTCTGCGCTTCCTGTGCTGCCAAAGACGATTTTTCTCGACAGATCGCCAACCGCCAGCACCATTACCCAGCGCGCCTCGGAAGGTCCAATTCCCTTTATCCAATCTGGGCTCGGTTCTCTGAGGTCTTCATCAGTGATGCCGGCCATCAGATTTCTGTCTGGCAGAGCAATCGCTTGATAGCGCTTACTCTTCAAGTTGCTTGCCATGGTCTCTTGGAGCTTGTCAAGATTCAGGTTGAGCTTCTTGTCCGGGCGCGCATCCACCACGGGCAGGATATAGACGGTATCGATGGATTCCAGTCGGAAATCCGCCGCGGAGTAGAGCGGTTTCGGAATCGTGGTGGCACAGCTTGCGAGCAGCAAGGCTGCGGTGCCAGCTGACAGGATCAGGGTGAGGTGTTTTTTCATGGTTTGGTTTGGTCCTTAGGATTCATGGTTGAATAGAGTAGCGTCACACTCTTATTAAAATCTCCACTTTTGGGGTCGGGTAGCTTGCGCAGCAGCACAGAATTCTCCCACATCCGGCGTCCCGTCTCGCATTCCAGCAACACGGCACGAAAGCTGGATGATGATGCCTGAGAAGTTATAGCGCCTGAATTCGGATCCCAAGTTCCGGATGGCCCCACTTTCACGCGGACATACTGTACCAGCACAGCCACTGATTCATTAGTGGCCGCAAGGCTGCGGATGCAACGCATCGCCTCAGGATCAGGAGTAATGCGGATAAGGCGGTTTGCGAAGGCACTGGCTTGCTGCGCGGTGGCCATTTGCTCTGCCGTTAGGAGCTGACGCAAAATAACATTGTCATATATGCCATGATGGTGTATACTTGCATGCATGGATGCAGACGACCAGATCGCCCTTC
>CAIXUF010000341.1 GCA_903922535.1 Candidatus Hydrogenedentota bacterium | reverse complement strand
GGCGACGACCTCCCCGTTGCGCACCGGGCAAATCGCGATCCCGTTGCGCACCGCGATCGTCCCCAGCACGGCATCCGGCAGCGCCACCGACCAGCGGACTTTTCCGCTCGCCCGGTCCAGCGCCATCACCGTGCCCTGCGGATTCGGTGCTGCGAATACGAAGTCGCCGTTGCCGCAGCCGACGAGGACCAGGTCTCCGTCCAGTGTCACGCTGCCCGTCGCCGGAAACGGGGTGTCGGTCTTCCAAACCAGCCGGTCTTTATTGCCCAAACCCTCCGCGATCTTAAGCGCCACGACCCCGCCGCCGTTCAGTCCGCTGCCGATGAACGCGACCCCCTGATAGATCGCCGGCGAACTCTCGGGATCGATCAGCGGAAATCTCCACAGTTCCTTGCCGTCGGAAATCCGGGCACCCACGACGTACCCCGGATGCCCGCGCCTGTTCGGATCGCCTTGTGGCTTGTGGTCCGGCCCCGCCTCGATGGCCCCCGCTCCCGCCACCACGATATCCCCCTCGACCGCAGGCGAACTCTCGATGTGCAGCGGCGTCGGCAGCAGCCATTTCACCCGCCCGGTGGCCGCCTCGAGACAGGTGAGTTCCGCTTCGCCATCAACATGCAGGCCCTGCCCGATGAGCAGATCCTTGCCGTCGGCTGTTAGAGCGGGCGAGGAAAAGAACCCTTTGAAATCGACCTTGGGAGAGGATGATTTCAGTTGGGTTTCCCACACTTTCCGGCCCGTCGCGGCATCCAGGCAAAACACGCTGCCGTAGGTGCCCGGCGGGTCGAGAATCGCGGTGGCGCAATAGACGAACTTGCCGGCCACCAGCGGCGACGACAGCACCATCGCGTCGTCCTGCCGGAATTCCCACAGCAAGGAAAGCCCCGTTGGCGATGGCCCGCCCTGATACCCGCTGCGCTCGTTGTTCACGCGATATACCAGGGCACGATCCGCCGTTTTCCCGGCGGGTCCGCTGTTAGACGCATCGACCGGCGTTGGCACGCTGCCCGTCGGCCGTGCGCGTTGCTCCTGCCGCAGGATCTCGATCGCCACCTGCGACCAATCGGTCCCGCTGCGGCCGCTTTCGGAAACTGTTCCCCGCCCCGCTGTCCCGACCGCGCCCCCCGGAGCGGCCAGCCACCGGATGAGAAAAAATAACAGCACACCGCCAGCGATAGCGATGAGTGGAACCTGCGGCTTTTTCCTGCACATCCGGAAGAGTTCCTTCGGCTTGAACAACAATGCCAGCGCGCTCGCCAACCCGGCGAGCAGCGCAGGCAAGAGCGCCGCGCCCGCGTTCACGAACACGGGCACCACCGCGAGCGGGGCTTCAAAGACAAACAGCGAATTCATCAACATGGGCTATACGTGTCTAGATTCACACTCACCTGGTGAAGACCAGCTTCCACTCGACGGTCTTGGTGGCGGACGGGACGAATCTAACAGTAACGGTGTCCGCCTGGCTGGCGGTCTCGGCCTTTTCACCGCTGATCCCGGCCGCCTTGAACTTGAAACCGGCCGGCCGATGGATGGTGAGCAATGTTCGGGATGTCGTGTTCATGTGTATGGTTGATCGTCGAACCAGTGGTTTAGTCCAGTTGAATTTACCTGTGCCATGCATTATTACAGACGTGCGAACTGAGTCTTTCAATATTTAGTTTTTTCTTGAGGCCCGCCGGGAGGGCGCGGCAAGGGAGATGGCGGGTTTTGTCGGTCAAGCGAAAAGCCGGAATTTCATGACGATTGGCCAATCCAACCCCGTGTGAAATGTGAGCATGCGTCGATATCCCTGACTTCATCAGGTCTCGCCAGGCTGACTCGCCGGTCGCCCATCCCTGTTTCCATTGTCACGGCGTCGTTTGTTCGATTTTGGCGCGGAGGAAGCCCTTGGTGGGAAGCCCGTTAGAGCCGCCGAGCAAGAAGCTGCGGAATTCGTAGCCGGTGCCGGGCACGACGGTCAAGCCGGTGGCAGGATCGACGGGCAGGCCGGTGGTGACGGCGGCGGTGGTTGGGGCAACCGGGGCATCGG
>CAIXUF010000340.1 GCA_903922535.1 Candidatus Hydrogenedentota bacterium | reverse complement strand
TCGGTCACGTTGTAGCGCACAGTCTAGGTGCCGATCTTGTGCACGTTCACCGGGTTCGTGGTGATTATTGCGGCCGTCAGGCTGCCCCCGCAAACATCGACGGCCGTGGCACCCGCATCGGAGTAGGATGAATGGTATTCCACAGTGACCGGGTTGGCGCCCAGCAATGTTATGACCGGCCGCTGACCCCGATCCGCCACGGTTACCATGCGCGTGGCGGTCGCGATGCTGCCGTTGCCGTCGCCCACGGTGTATGTGACGGAGTATGCTCCGGGCACGGCCGGGTTCACCGCGCTCGTGGTGACAATGCGGCCGGTCAGATCGCCCGCACAGTTGTCACTGGCCGTTGCGCCCGGGTCCGCGTAATCCGTAACGCAGTGCAAAACTATGTTAATCGGGCCGTTGAGCGTGATGACCGGTGCGGTGGTGTCAATGACGGTCAGTATTGCCGTGCAGGTGGCGTAGTTGCCTTCCTCATCGGTTGCGGTGAGGGTGACGGTGGTGTCGCCCAAACCGACCATAGAGCCCTCCGCCGGCGATTGCGTTATGATTGGGCTGGGATCGTAGTTGTCTGTTGCGGCCACGTCCGCCGTGAAATCGGGCACAATGGCATGGCACGAGTCGTCGGCGGAGAGGGTTTGATTCGGGGCGCAGATGGAAATTGCCGGCGGAACTGGATCCACCACGCTCAACGGAATTTCGTAAGCGCCCATGTCAACGCCTTTGCCCTGCGGACGCGCCAGTCCCGTAATATCCGCTGCGGGGGCGCCGGTCGCGGTTCCGGTGTCTATGCAGGGGGAACCGGTCTGCAACCGCACATTCTCCGGCGGAGCCACAAAGTGCGGGTCGGCGTTGATATTGCCCGCGCCCGCGATGTCTCCCTGCACGCACGAAAAGGTCATTGCAGGCGCGGAAGAACTGTTGTATATTTCCGGGCCGTCCCCCGCCGTGTCGCCCCAGAGGATGCAGTTCGTCACCGTCAGCAGGTCGCCGACTTTGAATATCCCCCCGCCCTGGGTGGCATGATTCTGGGAGAACGTGCAGTTCACCAACGTCAGCGATGTTGTGCTGTACAGGTACACTCCCCCGCCGCCGGTGGCCCCATTATGGTTGAACGTGCAGTTCATCGCCGTCAGCGGGCTGCCAAAATCATATATTCCCCCGCCGTCGGTGCCGCTGTTGTGGATGAATGTGCAGTCCGTCACCGTAAGCGAACCCGAGCTGCCGAAACTGTGTATTCCCCCGCCGCCGCCGGCGTCGTTCTGGCTGAACGTACAATTCGCCACCGTCAGCGAACTGCCGGAATTGTCTATCCCGCCGCCCGTGGTGGCGTGGTTCTGGTTGAACGTGCAGTTTGCCACCGTCAGCGAATTGCCGGAATTGCATATCCCCGCGCCGTTGGTGGCGTAGTTCTGGGTGAACGTGCAGTTCGTCACCGCCACCGAATTGCCGTAATTGCACATTCCCCCGCCGGCGTTTACTCCCCCCGGCCCGACCGGGACCCCGTTGCTGAGGAACGCGCAGTTCGCCACCGTCAGCGCGTCGCCGGAATTGTATATCCCTCCGCCGAAGACTCGAATGTCACCGCCTGTGACGGTAAATCCGTCGAACGTGGCATTGCCCGCGCCGTAGACACAGCATCGCGCATTCTGCCCATCGATGGCGGAGACATTCGCCGCCCAGTTCCGCTGACCGCGGGCGCTCTCTGTTCCGGCAAAGCCGCCGTAAAGGTCCACGCCCGACTTCATGATGGCCACCGCCAAGTCCGATATTGCTGTGTAGGTGCCGGCCATGACCCAGATCTCGCCGCCTGCGGCGGCAGCGTCCACCGCCGATTGGATGTCTTTGAATCCGGAGTTCCAGGAAGTGCCGTACCATGGGCCGGCAGTGTTTTGCGCGTTGACTCGGTAGATCCTGTCGGCGGCGGTGAATGTATAACACGCGCCCCCATTGTCATCCACCGTGACGTTGCCCACGACATCCGTGACTTCGACGATAAAGTAGGGGTGAAGATCTGCGATTACCGCTAAAAGTGATAGGCATATAGTTAATATGGACTCCTTGCCCGCTTTGTGATAACCTGTTCTTGCTCAAAACATTATCGCGAAACGAACAAGGAGTCCGAAAATGAATTTCAACGAGATG
>CAIXUF010000339.1 GCA_903922535.1 Candidatus Hydrogenedentota bacterium | reverse complement strand
CCTCACAAACGAGACATGGGATTTTTCGGAGAACAACCTGGCGAACTGGAGCGGTTTCGACTATGGGTTTGGCGTTGGCGGCAATAGCTTTATGTCCACCGCCTACCTCAGCCGGTGGGGCGGACCTTACGACGAAGCGGACGATCCGTATTCGAACGTCGGGTTTGTTCCGCCTGCCACCACCGCACCCCGGAAGCATATCCAGGACACCGTCCTCCTGCCGGAACGGCAGAATGTGTACGACGGTAATGGCGAAATGATACAGTTCGATGAGGCGGTCAACAATGACGTCAAGGGTCAAATCATGACGCACGGCGGTATGTACGGCGCCTTTTGCTTCGATCCCAATTCCATCAGCGCCGACAACACCGCCTATTGGTCCGGGTGCCCGGGGATCAGCAACCGCCCCACTTCGGACGCCAACCATGCCGTGACTTTCGTCGGGTGGGACGACAACTTCGACAAGACCAACTTCCTGCATTCGCCTCCCGGCAACGGCGCGTTCCTGATCAAGAACAGTTGGGGCGCCTCCTGGGGCGACAATGGTTTCTTCTGGATCTCCTACTATGAATCCACGTTTACCGAGTTTTGTTCGTTCTACGAGACCGAACCGGTTGAAAACTACGCTTGCGCCTACAGTTACGACCCGCTGGGCTGGTGCGGGAGCATCGGGGCCTCGAACGACACGGACACGGCATGGGCGGCCAACATTTTCAAGGCCTACACACCCAACACGCTGTCCGCGGTTGCCTTTTACACCACGGCGCCCGATTGCGACTACGAAGTGCAGGTGTTCACGGGCGTATCGCACGGCGAACCGACCAGCGGAACGCTGGCGGCGACGGCAACGGGCTCTTTCCCGTTCAGCGGCTATCACACGGTCGTTCTCGATGCCGGCGTGCCGCTGACGCAGGGCGGGCGCTTTTCGATCGTGCTCAACGCCCACACGCCCGGCTACCAGTACCCGATTGCCATCGAAACTGTCGTGAGTAATTTCAGTTCGAAGGCTGTCGCCGATGCCGGACAGAGCTTTTATAGCGACGATGGAAGCAACTGGTCGGATTTAACGCAGTCGGACCCCACGGCCAAGGCCTGCATCAAGGCATTCTGCACGGGCGCGAAGCCGTCCGGATCGCACTCGATTTCCGTGCGGATTCTCGGCAGCCAGGCGGACGATCCGGCCACGCTCAACCTGTATGACTCCGCCATGATTTTCCGCGCTTCCATCGCCGACATCGCGGCGGATCGAACGTATACTTTTCATGGTGTGAAGGATGGCATGTACATTCTTTTGCCAGAAGGGCACTATACCGGCTGCCCGGATGCGGCCAGGAAGGTCACGGTCGCCGGAGGCAATGCCGATGCGGGTGTTTTCGCCCTTCGTTACGATGGAATCTACGTCGGGCTCGGCATGACGTTCGAGCTGGACACAACCGCCGCGTATGCGGGCAATCCACTGGTCTACATCCGGGACAATGGCAAGCCTGTTTTCGCCACACCCGCGGGCCAGAACGGCAGTAACACGTTCTACTATGCATGGAACGCGAAGGTCTCGCACGCCGGTTACTATCCGCTGTACTATCTGGATTCGCAGCAGAATGTGCGGGGCGGGGACAAGCTGAAGCAGCAGATCGGCGATCCGAACTGGGCGCGGCAGCACGGAGAGCAACGGTATTCCTGGCTCATCTGCCTGCATGCGCCAGTGATTCAGGATGCAGACTGGCACCTGCTGCACGGCTGGGGCTTCGGTCCTTCCTGGGGCGTATCGGGCCCTGCGAGAGGGACGCCGCTGGAATCGGTCAGTCTCGAATACAAGGACGCAAGGGGTAGAACCCAAACCCTTGCCTGCAAGGTCGATTCCAACTCGATGAGCGATTCCGGCGAGAGCTACCTGATCTGGCAGCTTGACGCCAGGAAGTACAATCAGGCGGTTGCCCAGGGCGTCAAACACTTCACGATCGTCCTATCCAACATGCTTGGCTCGGATCGCTCCTGGTCCATTGACAACGGCGTGATCCATCAATAATCCACGCCGCGCGATCGAAGAGCGATTTTGTAGGGGGTGGCGTTCAGCGTGTCTGTCTGTCACCGCCAATGGTTTTCATTCCCTGGAACTTGAGCGCGGCATCCTTATCGCCCCGTCTCTCGCAACACCGCACGAGGCTGTCCAGCACCCTGTTCTTCGCAACAGGATCGTCGTATTCCGTGTAGACGTCCAGTGAGTCTTGAAACAATGCCTCGGCCTCTTCATATTGCCCACGTTCTTCAACGACTTCTGCAGTGTGTCGAAGCTCGCTAGCTAGACGCTTGTGCGTAATTGTTTTAATTTGCCTGTCTACTTCTTCGCATTCGGCCGTTTTGTTTGGCATCCGATTCGACAAGTAGGCCCGCAGCCCCACAAGCGCATCAACAACATTTTTGTGCTCGGGTCCGTAGATCCGTTCAAATACCGCGATTCTTCCGCGATGATACTCTTCGCTTAGCTCATCGGGGCAGTTTTGCTCAACCTTGAGCATCTCCAATGCAACACGAGCGCTGGTCGTTCGCTCGTCTTCCGGGCCATAAGCTCGTTCGCACGCTTCCAAGTATTGGCGGTGGCAGGCTTCTCGTTTTGCCGTGTCCTTGCGCGCCTTGGCCCGGTGTTCGACTTCGGTCCATCCATACAGCGCCTCTTCCGATACGCCCAGAAACCGCAACTGGATGGAGACAACTTCATCCAGCATCTTTTCTGCCGCGTCCGCATTCCCTAACGCATCTTCCACATCGGCCAAGTCAGTAAGGCACCGTGCCACAAGCAGATTGTCCCGCCCATAGTTCTTTTCGCGAATCGCCCGCGCATGTGTCAACAATTTCCGCGCTTCTAAATTGTTCCCTATTTTCTGCAATAACCGTGCAACGGACCCGAGATCGTCTGCAACTTGAAGGTGGTCGGGTCCGAAGGTCTTCACGTCGATTTCAAGGGTGCGACAACAGAAGACGATAGCCTGCGCATAGTCGCGCCTTCCTTTTTCGGCATTGTCAAAATAGCACTGCAACGCCCATAGAACCGGTTTCAATTCCGGACTGTCTGCGCCATACAACTTTTCCTGCAAGGCCAGCACACTTCGAAGAATTGTTTCCTGACGCAGGTTCGCAGGTTCATCCAGCCCGCCGAGACTCCAGGCAAGCGACAGCATAGCCTCGGCGGTCTCGGGGTGTTCCGGGCCGTGCGTAGTTGTCCGGATTGCGAGCGCACGCTCCCGCAATTCAATAACTCGCCGCATCTCCTTCTCAGAAGTGCCTTCCGCATACACGTCCGCCAACTCCGCCATGAGAAGCGCGGCGGCCGGCGAATCAAAACCCGTTTTCTTCAACACAGTTCGCAACTGATCTTCAAGACGTTCTTTCGTTTCCGCATCCACTGGTATTCGTTCTCCTGACCCCCGCAGCCGAATGGCCACAACGGCCGGGTGGTCCAGCCCCAGTCCCTTGGTCTGAATTGTGTCGATCCGTTGCTGGATCTGCCACGCCAGGATATCCATGCCTTGTGCCCAGCAGAGAGATGCCAGGTTCTTGAGCAGCGGGATCAGCGATTCATGTTCCGGCCCATGAGCCGCTTCGGCGGAAGCCAAGGCCGTCTGAGATTCGAGGATGTCTCGGGTAAATGGGATTGGCATGGCGAAAACCTTCATAGATAAGTTTTTTTGCCGGCGCGTATCTAGACTATAGATGTTTTCTGAACAGCATGAACACCAACACACCGAGCAATGCGGCGATCACAAACCATGCGACCGACATCACCACCATAAACCGCCGTACGTGTGCCTCTGTAAACGGTTTGATCTCTATTGAAACCTTGCGCAGGCTTTCGACAACAGCGTCAAGTTGCTCGACAACCCTCTGGTTGAGTTGGCGGGCTGTCTTGTATTGTTTGATTTCTTCTACGAGTGCCTGGGCGTTCGCCTCACACTTTTCAAGCGACTTGTGCAAATCGGCTGCCATGGAGAACTCCTTCCGTCTGTTTCTGGATGAGTGTAACCCGGCACAGTTGTGCCCATTCCTGGCCAACGTGTTCCACAAGACCAACGTACTTCAGTCGCGACAGATCGTAGATGGTCTCCAACACGCCGCACATCAAGTTCGGGCCCGTGG
>CAIXUF010000338.1 GCA_903922535.1 Candidatus Hydrogenedentota bacterium | reverse complement strand
CGGTCGCCCTTCTCGAAGAATTTGACGGCGTGGACAATCTCTTTCTTCGGTCCGTCGATCACGCCTTCGGCAGCCTCGGCAATCTCGACAATGGCGGCCTGCGCCTTCTTGGTGGGAAGTCCCTGCAGGTGTGCGTAGACCTCGTTCGCTGCATCGGGATCGAGGCTGTCCCAGCCCGTGTCGCCGCCTTTGGGGCCGAAGGTGATGGGGAGCAGACGACCGTCGCCGGCCAGTATCTGACGCATGGGCAGGTGGTAATCACGCCACCATTCCACGTCGGTCTGGTCGCCGAAGGTGCAAACCATGACCACGCCGGTGCCCTTTTCCGGGTCCGCCTTCTCATCTGTGAAAATGGGAACGGGCGCCTTGAACAGGGGCGTCACGGCATTGTGCCCGACGTATTCTTTGTAGCGGGCATCGTCCGGATGAACGACCACGGCCACACAGGCGGCGAGCAGTTCGGGACGGGTGGTGGCGATGACCAGATACTGGTCCGTGCCTTCAATGCCGAAACGCAGGTGATGGTAGGCGCTGGGCAGTTCCTTGTCCGTGACCTCGGCCTGGGCGATGGCGGTCTGGAAATCGATGTCCCACATCACGGGACGGTTGTCCTGGTAGGCCTCGTTCTTGGCGAGCAGGTCGAGGAAGCTGGCCTGGGAGGTGCGGCGGCAGTGGGTGTCAATCGTCGCGTATTCCTGCTCCCAGTCATAGCTGAGCCCGAGCCGCGTCCAAAGATGCCGAAACGCCGCCTCGTCCTCTTTTGTGACCACGTCGCAGAGTTCAATGAAGTTCTTCCGGCCAATGACCTCGGGCGCGCCCTTCAGGCCGCGCGCACGCTGGAAGTCGGGCTTGTAGTGCAGGTGCGCGTCGCACTTCACGTTGTACATGTTCTGCACGCGGCGCTCGGTGGGCAGGCCGTTGTCGTCCCAGCCGATCGGGAAGAAGATGTTCTTGCCGCGCATGCGCTGGTAGCGGACGATGAAATCCTGGTGGGAGTAGCTGAACAGGTGGCCCACGTGGAGCGACCCGCTCACCGTCGGCGGCGGTGTGTCCACCACAAAGGTTTCATCGCGGCCCCGGGACGGGTCCCACGCGTAAATGCGGCTGTCCGCCCAACCGGCCTGCCACCGGGTTTCAATGTTGCCCGGCTCGAAATTCTTGGGAAATTCCATTATACGTCTCTCCCGCCTGCATCATGTCCTGGTAGAAAAGGGAACGCCCGGTCCTGACGGCCCCGGGCAGAGGGAAGTATAGCAGAAACGGGATGGGTTGGGAAAAGCCCAAGCCGGGTGCCACTCCCCAGAGTGTAAGACACACAGGAGTGTCTGCCCCACATTTGCTTTGTCGCCCATTCGGGCGCCACGTGGGGAGAGCGAAAGGTAGACGGGGCACAGCTTCGCGGAATGTCTGCCCACGTTGCACCAAATCATCGCGTCTTGCGGCGATCTTGAAACATCGTAGTACGGAATTGGGCCGCCGCACCCGGGTATATTCCAGATATACCGACAGGCAGAGATTAAAAAGATGCCTCGCAGAGGGGGACAATTTGTCGTGACTTTGGACAAGAGGCGTATTCGGCAAGTGTCTTTCACTGCAAGTACTTGGAAAACGGAGCCCGGCGGTAGGGGAGACTGGCTCTCGTAACTGTTCAGTTTAGGCTTTTCACCAGTTCCTGAAAGCCCTTGCTCTCATCCAGGATCTGACCGGCGGCGGATCGCAGCAGATCAACCTGATCCTTGTGCAGCCGGAAGCTTGTCGGCATCTTGTTTAGTTCCGCCTGCTTGCCCGCATCCGAGAGCCGGTCAAACGCCACCTCAATGAACTTGAAGTCAACGCCGGGTTCCACCGGCGTTCCCGCCGCCTCCGCCCGGACCTTGTGAAGCTCACGGACCGTGTCCTCGTGGTCAATCAGCAGCCTCATGTACTCGATTTGCGACTGGCTGAAATTTTCCATCGGCGTCGTGGACGAACGCAGAAGAACAGGCAATAATCCGAGCAGCTTGGCGCGCAGGTCCCATTCGGGATTGTCCCGGCACTTCGCGTTGACCGTGATGACCACAAACTTCTTCACGGTCCCGTCATGCAGCATCTTCATCTGTTTGTGGCGCTCGTCATCCTGGCGCAGCAGCATTACCACCGAGCGCAGACCCAGGTTGTCCGAAACCCCGCCATCCACAAGATGAATATAGGGCCGTCCGGGATACACATAAGAGGCCATGTCCCTGGCCCTGGAGTAGGACAGGTCGTCGGGATCGGAATCCTTCAGGGTATCCCTGGCCCACGGGGGAAGCTGGTTCTCGTCCCCCTTTTCATAATTCTTCAGGGCAACGGGCGTGAGCAGGCCCGGAAACGCCGCCGATGCCGCAACGGAGAAACCCAACGGGCACGAATTCAAGTCAGAATACAGCAAATCAAACTGGCCCTGCGTGAACTCAAAACGCGATCCAAGCGTGAGATCGGTCGAGTTGACGACAAGGTACGGACGCCTGTTGCGGGCCAGCAGGTCCGCATAGGTCATGTGCTCAAACACGTCCCGGTCAAACTGCTCGGCCAGCAGATCGGTGCGCCCGTAGTAGGGCGAAAGGAGTTTCGGATAGTTGAAAACATTCAGCACAGAGTGGATCAGCTCCCTCTGTATGTTCGTGTAGAGCACCCTTTCGGGATAGTCCTCAAAGATGCGGTCCCCGAACATGGCGTAATAGGTCGAAGTAAGGCTGCCCCCCGACACCGACGATATAACGTCCACCTCGTCAAGCAGCCGCCGGCGCTTCCCCTCCCAAACGATCTCCGTGTCCCGCAGCTTCTCCAGCACACCATAGGAAAATGCCGCCGCACGCGTCCCGCCCCCGGAAAAGGTAAGAACAACATACAGACTGTCCGAATTGTTCTCGCCCTTTTCCAGATTCGCGAACCGGTATCCCTTGGTTTGGTCAACCTGCTTCAACGGCTCATTTTGAAAGGGCAGCGTCCTGCACCCGGGGGCAAGAAAGAACACCAGCAAAAGCGCTGTGCAGAAAGACTTCCTCATTGGCAAAACTCCGGTAAATCGACAGAAGGCTGTGGGCTAGCAGGACAGTGCCCAAGCCCCCTTGAAGCAGGCAAATCACGATTCAAGAACAGACACGTCCCGCAATCGCGCCCCGCGTTCGGTCCATACTGTCCATCCCGTCCATATCGTCCATATCGTCCATCCCATTTCCGGCGTGACGCGCTCATTGTCCATCCCGATGCTGTCGTCGTTGCCGATACAAACGCTCCGCGAACCCGCCGTCTTCCAGGAAAGACTTTGCCAGCGCGGCGATTTGGCGGTCCAGCAGCGCGCACGCCACGCCGATAAGAATCAGAGCCGCATTTGCGGCAATCTCGGGGTGGGTGGACCTCTTGGACGGTCTGGACATCCCGGTCACCGCCTTCTCCTCTTCCCCTTGTCCATCCCGTCCATCCTGTCCATATCGTCCATACGGTCCATTCCCATCATGCACCTCTTTCACCCACGCCGCCACTTCCTCCACGGTCGTGCAACGCCGTGCCACCAGCGCTTTCCGGCGCGGGTCATCCACCGCCCAAAGCGGCAGCCCATGCTGGCGCAAATAATCCTCATAATCCAGACGCAGTTCCTCCAGACTGGATCGCGCCACATTGGTCAGTGTCAGTTCAGTCTTCTTCGACGTGCCGCTGGCCTGGCTCCCCTCCGCGATGTTCTGCGCCCCGCTGCGCGCCGCCTGAACCACCTGATCCTCCGTGCGCCTTGAGGACAACGTGTATCGATGGGAAAACCGCACTGTCACATCATAGCAAAGCCGGGCCACCTGGAAACTCTTCAGCCGGCGGTATCCGCCATGTTTCGGGAGTAAAGGTTCATCCGCCACAACAGTGCCCTCCATGACGGGTTGCCAGTCCGCCATTGACCCGGCCACCAAGCCAAAGGTGCCCGGCCGCGAAAACGAACGCACTATCAAGTCTAGTCGGTCAATGCTCGGTTTTCAACCCGACGAAGAAAGAGGGGCGACTTGTGCAAATGGAAAGGGGTGCCTGCTGCCATGGACGAAATGGACGAAATGGACGAAATGGACGAAATGGACAGGATGGACAGGATGGACAGGATGGACAGGATGGACAGGATGG
>CAIXUF010000337.1 GCA_903922535.1 Candidatus Hydrogenedentota bacterium | reverse complement strand
CCGATCTGCGCCCGACGCGGATTCGAAGGTCTACGGGGGTTGCGTTTTCCACCGAAAGGTGGCCCTCGGACATTACCAGCCCGTCCGCGCGCACAATCAGGCCAAGGCAGGTTCCGTTGCGCCGGACCGTCTCGCCCGAGCGCGGGTCGGTCACCTCCAGGGTGAACAGCACCTGGCAGACGGCCGGAACCACCTTGTCATAGCCGCCCTGCAGCGCCTGCACGGTGAAATCGTCCTGCGCAGCCGCCGTGAACGCGGCCGCCGCCGCGAGAAGGATCAACAGGGGTTTATTCCGCATGGCCGGGCTTCTCCTCTTCGGGCTGCGCCGCTTCCGGCGTCGCGTTTATCAGCACAAACCGCGTCAGCGCGCCCCGCTGCACGAACAGCATGATCAGTTTCTTCTGCGCCCCGTGGTGCTCCTTGTACAGGGCCTTGAATCCGTCCAGATCGTTCACCTTCTGGTCGTCGATCTTCAGGATGATGTCGCCCTCCTGCAGGCCCGCCCGCGCCGCAACACCGCCCGGATTGGCGCCCGACGCGAGGATGCCGGTC
Organism: Candidatus Hydrogenedentota bacterium; assembly: GCA_903922535.1. The sequence goes on along the minus strand of CAIXUF010000337.1, from coordinate 19,754 downwards.
CGTTCCGGCAGTTGCGCGCGCCGCGCAATCTCCGGGGTCACGTCGATTGCCGTGAAGCCCCACTCGCCAAATTCGGCCTGGCTGCCCTTCTGCGCGATCTTCTCCTCGGTCTTCACCGAAAGGTCCACCTTCTCCTCCCCGCGATGGACCGACAGGACTGCCATGGAGCCCACAGGCAGGTCTGCCACGGCCTTGCGCACCGCAGGCAGTTCCTCCTCAAAGCGCGCGTTCATCTCGTGGCCGTTGATCGCCACCAGCACGTCGCCCGGCTTCACGCCCGCCTCCGCCGCGGGCGATAGCCGTTCCACGTCGGAGATGACCACGCCGTGCTGGGAGGGATCGTCCGTCTTGGCCATCATCTCCTGGAACGTGACGCCAACCCAGCTCCGGTGCACCCGGCCGTCCCGGATAATCGCGTCCACCACCTCCCGCGCCGTGTCGATGGGTATGGCAAAACCGACGCTCTCCGCGCCATTCAGAATGCGCGCGTTCACGCCGACCACCTCCCCCTTGATGTTCACCAGTGGTCCACCGCTGTTGCCGGGGTTGATCGCCGCGTCCGTCTGAATCCAGTCATTGTAGGGCGACACCATCTGGCCTTCGTCGCCGAGATAGCGGTCCGTGACGCTCACAATGCCCTTTGACACCGACCGGGCCAGTCCGTGCGGGCTGCCCAGGGCGAGCACGGTCTGCCCCGCTTCCAGGCTTGCCGAGCGGCCCATCCGCACCCAGGGCAGCTTGTCTGCTGTGTCCAGCTTCAGCACTGCGATGTCCGTGTCCGCGTCGGTACCGACCACCTTCGCGCCCACTTCGCGGTGGTCGCTGAGCACGCACTGCACCGAACTGCTCTCGCCCGCCACGTGCTCGTTGGTCACCACGTAGCCGTTGGGGCTGATGATGAAGCCGCTGCCCACGGCCAGCATCTCCGTCTTTTTGCCGCCGGCAAAGACCTCTTTCACCGGCCTTATATGCACCAGCGCGGGGGCCACCTTTTCCTTGGCCCGGATGACCGGGCCGTCCTGCCCGCCGCCGCCAAACGTGGCGCAGCCCGTGGGCAGCAGCGCCGCGCACACCGCCAAAGCGGCCCAAGTCCGCCGCAACAGAACACCGTCTTTCAAATGCATAGGAAAGTCTCCCTTTTCCTGAACACCCTGATTGAACACCGGATTATATCCAACCCTTCCCGGAAGAATACATGTCAATTCGCACAGCATTACCGGGTGTTGGCTTTTGTCCATGTCCGTCCGTATGGTCCGTGTTCGTCCGCGCGCCCAAATTCGCCGTTCTGGTATGCTTTTCCCGCCATGCCCAAGAATGCCCGACATGTCCCCGGGAAGGACGATTCCCCCGCCACCGCGGGGCTTGACCCCGCCGTGTTCCGCAAGATGGCGGCGCGCTACCACGCGCGCTGGGGGCTGCCCCTGTATGCCGTCGTGTGCGACGGCACGCTTGCTGCCGGACGCCCGCCTTGCAGACAGGCGGGCGATGAATCCTGTTGCGAGGCGCGGAGGCTGGCCGTGTCCGAGGCGCTGCGCTGGGGCGAACCGGCGGTCGAGTTCTGCCCCCGCCGCCGCATTATCTGGGCCGTGCCCGTGATGTGCAACCAGGAACTGCACGGCGGGCTGGTGTCTGAGGCGGAAGAGTCCCGCGTGTTTCCCGCCGATCCCGCCACGCCGCCGTTGGACGTGCGCGGTGCCTGTGCCGACCTGCTGGCGCTGGCGGAGGAGCACAACGTGCTCAATGCGGCCCTACTCGCCGCGCACCGCGCCCGCCACGGCCAGGAACAGCTTCGCGCAGAGGCCATCCACGCATGGAAGGCGCGCGGTGCCGATGACATGCGCGAGGTCTGGCTGCGCGAGGAGCCCGCGCTGATTGACGCCGTGCGCCGTGGCGACGCCCCCGAGGCCCGGGCCGCCCTGAACCGTGTGCTGGTGGCGATTCACTTCAGCGCCGGGCGGCGCATCGACGTCATCAAGAGCTACTGCATGGAACTGGCTGTTACCCTATCGCGCGCCGCGGCGGAGGCGGGCGGAAGCCCGGCAGCGCTGCTCGGCGCGAACTATGAACAGATGGCAGCCCTGTCGCGGCTTGATTCCGAGGAGGCTTTGCTTGCCTGGCTCATTGAACTGCTCCAGCGCGTGATGGACAGCCTTGCCCCGCACGCCGCTCCCGACCAGTCCGCGCAGTGCGCACGCGCGCTGCGCTTTATGCGCGAACACTGCGGCGAAATGATTGTCCGCGACGACGCGGCCCGCGCCGCCGGGGTTTCGCCGTCGCACTTCTCGCGCATCTTCAAACGCCACGCGGGCCGGGGCTTCGCCGACCTGTTGAACCAGATGCGCGTCAACCGCGCCTGCGAACTGCTGGCGCGGTCCGACAGGGAACTGTGCCTCATCGCGCTCGACTGCGGCTTCAGCGACCAGAGTTACTTCCAGAAAGTCTTCCGCCGCTACACCGGCCAGACGCCCGCCCGGTATAGGAATGGTCACCGCCGTGGATGAAGGTTGACGTTATCACGAACGAAGTGACGCCGTCTCCCGCCCACTGTCCTTGGCGGCCGCCGCGCCCGACGTCATGCCCGCGCAGACAGGATTGCCCGCTGCACGCGGACACCTGGGCATGTGGCAAAGGCCGGCCAATCGGGAGATTGGCGTTTCCAGGCGAGACGCACCCTGCGGCTGTCTTTTCCGTTCACTGACACTTGGAGGATCGTAGTGGGGACCTTTCCTCTTTATTCCCGATCTTCTTCATCCCCAAGCATGGCGGCGCGGACCCGGGCTGTGCTATGATTCCGGCCCGTTTCACGCGGCGCGCGCGCCGCCCACTCTACCAAGGAATCAGATCATGGCCAAGGGCATCACAAAGCGTTCAGACGATTATTCGCAGTGGTACATCGACGTCGTACTCAAAGCCGAAATGGCCGAGTACTCGCCGGTGAAGGGATGCATGGTCATCCGCCCGACCGGCTACGGCATCTGGGAAAAAATTCAGCAGCGGCTTGACCGCATGTTCAAGGAAACGGGCCACGTCAACGCCTATTTCCCCATGTTCATCCCCGAAAGCTTCCTGAAAAAGGAGGCCGAGCATGTGGAGGGCTTTGCGCCCGAATGCGCCATGGTCACCCACGGTGGCGGCAAGCTGCTGGAAGAGCCGCTGGCCATCCGCCCCACCTCCGAGACCATCATCTGGTCCACCTACAAGGGCTGGATTAACTCGTATCGCGACCTGCCGATCCTCATCAACCAGTGGTGCAACGTCTGCCGCTGGGAGATGCGCACGCGCCTGTTCCTGCGCACGACGGAGTTCCTCTGGCAGGAGGGCCACACGGCCCACGCCACCTCCGAGGAGGCAGAGGAGGAGGCGTTGAAGATGGTGCATGTGTATGAGCGCTTCGCCGAGGACTATCTGGCCATGCCCGTCATGGTCGGCCGCAAGACGCAGTCGGAGAAGTTCGCCGGCGCGCACCACACCTACTGCATCGAGGCCATGATGCAGGACGGCAAAGCGCTGCAGGCGGGCACCTCGCACCATCTCGGCCAGAATTTCGCCAAGGCTTTTGACGTGAAGTTCCAGGACCGCGACATGGAACTGAAGTACGTGTGGGCGTCGAGCTGGGGCGTGTCCACGCGTCTCATCGGCGGCATGATTATGAACCACAGCGACGACAACGGCCTGGTCATCCCGCCGCGCCTCGCCCCGGTGCCTGTCGTGTTCGTGCCCATCTGGCGCAGCGAGGAGGAAATGGCGCTGGTGCTCGGCAAGGCCCGTGAAATCACCGCCGGCTGGGATCCCCTCTTCTTCAAGATCGACGACCGCGACCAGTACAAGCCGGGTTACAAGTTCAACGAGTGGGAATTGAAGGGCATTCCCGTCCGCATAGAACTGGGACCGCGCGACGTTGCGAGCAACAGCGTCGTCGTCGTCCGCCGCGACACCGGCGAAAAGGTCACCATGCCTGCGGAGAACCTGCGCGAGAATCTGGAGAAGCTGCTGGAGGACATCCAGACAAGCCTGTTCAACGCCGCGAAGCAGCGCATGATCGACCGCACGTACACGGTGGACAGCTATGACGAGTACAAGGCGCGCGTCGAGCAGGGTGGTTTCTTCCGCGTGTTTCTTGATGTGGACAATCCCGCGGTGGAGGAGCAGCTCAAAGAGGACACCCGTTCGACGGTGCGCTGCATCCCCTTTGACGCCCCCGAGGAAGAAGGCCCCTGCATGATCAGCGGAAAGCTCTGCACACACCGCGTCATCGCCGCGCAAGCCTACTGATCAACGCATTTGGCGGGCCACGACGACACTCAATCCATGGACGCTATGGACTTCATGGACAGCTTGGACTTAACCCGGCGTCGGCTTTGGACGCCTGTCCATATTGTCCATCGAGTCAAGGTCGTTGGGCATGTGCCCGGCCAGCCCCCCGCCGGTCGGGCGCGATATCCGCGCAACTTTTGTTATAATCGTCCCATCCTTTGAACCCAAACCGGAGCAACAAGCATGGACAAGCAGGCCGTACTGGCAGAATTGGTGGAACTTTCACATTATCTCGGTGATCCCGGCAAACCCTATGCCATGATCGGCGAGGGCAACACTTCGGCCCGCATTGACGAAGACACGTTCTATATCAAGGCCTCCGGCACCTGCCTTGGCACCATGGGCCCCGGCGACTTTCTCGAAGTCTCCATCTCGAAGGTGACGGCCATTCTGGACGATCCATCGGCCACCGATGCCGACGTGTCGGCAAATCTGCGCAACGCGCTCATCAACCCAGACGAGAAACGCATGCCGTCGGTCGAGACCATGATGCATGCGCTGCTCTACAAACACGCCGAATACAATTTCATCGGGCACACGCACCCGGTCGCGACGAACGCGCTCATGTGCTCCATCCACGCCCGCGAGGCGGCGCTTGGCCGACTTTGCCCGGACCACATTGTGGTGCTGGGCCACAAGTCGGTGTTTGTGCCCTACGTTGATCCGGGTCTCGTGCTGGCGCGCGAGGTGCGCGCGCGGGTCCGCAAGTATGTGCAGGAGGAGGGCGTGCTGCCCAAGGCCATGCTGCTGGAAAGCCACGGCATATTCGCGCTCGGCCCGAACGCCAAAAGCGTCAAGAACATCACCGACATGGGCGAGAAGATGCACCAGGTGCTGGTCGGCGCGTACAGCGTCGGCGGCCCCAAGTGGATGACCGAGGCGGACATCCGCCGCATTGACACGCGGCCCGACGAACTGTACCGCCAGAAGACCATCGCGTAGCAACCAACGGGAGATCACACCGTGTCCAAGCTTGACAACTACAGAAAAGCGGAAGCGGAACTGCCCGAGACCTACGGGGCATGGCAGGTGTTCGGCGCGGGGCTCGAAAATGTCGGCCGTGACGGCAAGCCGGTGACGGTGCCCCTGCGCGCGCCGAAGGACGACGAGGTGCTGGTGCGCGTGGACGCGCTGGGGCTGTGCCTGTCGGACATGAAGATTATCGCGCAGGGTGGCAACCATCCGCGGCTGCGGGGCCGCGACCTTGCCAACGATCCGACCGTGCTTGGCCATGAGTGCGCCTGCACCGTGGTGAAGGTTGGCGCAAAATGGCAGAGTGAGTTCAGCGCCGGCGACCGGTTCATCGTCCAGGCGGACATTTACTGCAAGGGCATCGGTTACGCCTTCGGCTACATGATTCCCGGCGGACTCCAGGAATATGCGCTGCTCGACGAGCGCGCGCTTGCCGGGGACGAGGGTTGCTACCTGCTGCCCGTGCGGCCCGAAACAGGCTACAGCCAGAGCGCGCTGGCCGAGCCGTGGGCCTGCGTGGAGATGTCGTACAACCTTGACGACCGCGTCACGCCCACGGGCAAGGCGCAGTTGGTGGTGACTGACACGCCCAACGGCTGGGACGCGAAGCTGCCCGGCGCTGTTGTGATCGGCTCCGATCTTGCCGGTCTGGGCGAGGGCGCCTTTGACGATATCGTCGTCGTGTCGCCGACCCCGAAAGTCGTGGAAACGCTTGCCGCGCGGTTGAACCCGCACGGCGTCATGTTCCTGTTGGGTGCTGCGGCGGCATCGGGTGACGTGTCGCTCGACGTGGGCAAGGTCCATTACCAGAACATACGGTATTACGGCGGCGGCGACACGCTGGAGGCGGTGGCCGCGATCGCGAAGCGCAACGACCTGCTGCCCGACGGTTGCGCGCTGTTTATCGGCGCAGGCGGGCCGATGGGGCAGATGCATGTGCAGCGCGCCATCGAGAAGGCCGACGGGTCCAAGCGCGTGGTGGTCACCGACCTTGACGCCAGCCGTCTTGCCCATATCGTGAGCCGCTTTGGCGACTTGGCCGCAAAGCGCGGCGTCGAGCTGTTCACCCTGTCGCCGGGCGAGTTTGCCTCGCCGGCCGACATGAACGCGCGCATAGAGTCGTGGGGGGGGAAGAAAGGGTACACCGATCTCGTCGTGCTTGCGCCGGTGCCCGCGTTGGTGCGGCAGGCCATGACGCTTGCCGGAGACGGCGCGTTTGTGAACATTTTCGCCGGCGTTGGCATCGGCACGATGGCCAGTGTGCCGCTCGACAAACTCTGCCGCGGCGTCAAGATGATCGGCTGCAGCGGATCGCGCATAAGCGATTTGCGCAAGGTGCTTGAACTGGTCGAGGCCGGCCAGTTGGACAGCAACCGGAGCGTGGCAGCCATCGGCGGACTCAGCGCGGCGCACGACGGGCTCAAGGGCGTGAAAGATGCCAAGTACCCGGGCAAGACCGTTATCTACACGCAGATACCCGAACTCGAACTCATGCCGCTGGAAGAGGTGGCGGAGAAGCTGCCCGATGTGGGCGTGAAACTGAGCCCCGAGGGCGGATGGACGAAAGAGGCCGAAGCGGCGCTGCTGGAAAGGTTCCTGTAATGGGCATGCTGGAAGGACGCAAGGCGATTGTAACGGGCGGCGCGCAGGGTCTGGGCGCGGCCATTTCGGAGCATCTCGCGGAAGAGGGCTGCGACGTTATTATCTGGGACATTAACGTGCAGTTGGCGGAGGCCACCGCGGCCGATGTTGCCGCGAAGACCGGGCGCACCGTGCTGGGCCGTGCGGTCGATGTCACCGATGGCGACGCGATTCGCGCTGCCGTGGACGAGGCGGTGGCGACGCTGGGCCAGGTCGATGTGATGGTCTGCAACGCCGGCATCCTCATCGCCGGCGACTCGGTCGAGTTCGACGCGGCCAAGTGGCGCAAGGTGATTGACGTGGATTTGACGGGGTATTTTCTGTGCGCCCGCGAGGCGGCGCGGGTCATGCTGCCGCGCGGCACGGGCTCGATCATCCAGATCAACTCCAAGTCGGGCAAGAAGGGCAGTTTCAAGAACAGCGCCTACGCCGCGGCCAAGTTTGGCGGGATCGGCGTGACGCAGAGTCTGGCGCTCGAATATGCGGAGCGCGGCGTGCGCGTCAACGCCATTTGCCCCGGCAACCTGCTCAACTCTCCCCTGTGGGTGAACAGCCTGTTCAAGCAGTACGCGGCGAACCAGGGCATCAGCGAGGCGCAGGTGCGCCAGAAGTACATCGACCAGGTGCCCATGAAGCGGCCCTGCGAATACCGCGACGTGACCAACGTGGTGGTGTTCTTCGCCAGCGACGCCTCGGGCTACATGACCGGGCAGGCCATAAACGTCACCGGCGGCCAGGAAATGCACTGATCGAGACAGGCCCCCGTCACGTTTCTGCCCAGGTTTCAGTTCACTTTCTTCCGTGCATCACTGTCGAAGAATGTCGGTGCGCACAAATTTACAATCCTGCGCCGTTCGAGTGCAGGAAATATTTCCCGGTCCGGCGTACCTTTCTGTGAATGCGGCGCGCGAAACATGAACCCGCCGCAAAGAAAGGACAACGTCATGACCGTCCATTACCACGAGCTTGCCATTGCCGATCCCGCGGACCTTGTGTTTGGCCGCGCGCCGAAACCCGTCACCACGCGCAAAGGCCTGGTGATCGGCGGGGGAAAGGTCTACCCCGAACTCAATTTCACGCTGCCGACCATGGAACTCTCGGAGAACACCTGGCCGCAGGTGCGCCGCCACTATGAGCAGATCGTCAAGGGCGCGCTCAAGCGCGCGTCCGAACTCAACGCGCCCGGCGTGGTGCTGGAATGCGAAACGCTGCCGCCCATGACACACAACCCGCTCTGGGCCGAGGAACTCTGCAAGGTGCTGCTGGACGGCATCGAGGACGAATATGCGAAGCACGGCCTGGTCGCCGCGCTACGCATGACGCCCAACGACAACCGTGAGATGGTCCGTCCACCCATCATGCGCTCCGGCCCCTACTGGGGCAACATGATGGATTCCTTCGAACGCTGTGCGGCGCTGGGCGCCGACCTGCTCAGCATCGAGTCCGTCGGCGGCAAGGAAGTTCACGACGACGCGCTCACGATGTGCAACATCCGCCACGTCATCTTCGCGCTGTGCATCATGGGCACCCGCGACATGCGCTTCCTCTGGACGCGCATCGCCGAAATCGCCCAGCGCAACGGCGTGCACGCCGCGGGCGACACGGCCTGCGGTTTCGGCAACACCGCCATGGTGCTGGCCGAGCAGGGCATGATCCCGCGCACCTTCGCCGCCGTGGTGCGCGCCGTCACGGCGGTGCGTTCGCTGGCCGCCTACGAGTGCGGCGCGGTGGGCCCCGGCAAGGACTGCGGCTATGAAAACCCCATCCTCAAGGCCATCACCGGCAGTCCCATGGCCATGGAGGGCAAGTCGGCCACCTGCGCCCACCTCAGCCCGGTCGGCAACATCGCCGGGTCCACCTGCGACCTGTGGAGCAACGAGTCGGTGCAGCACCTGCGCCTGCTCGCCGACATGGCCCCGACCTGCTATCTCGAAAGCCTGGAGTACGATTGCCGCCTGTTCAACCGCGCCTCCGCCGACGGCCCCGCCGGCGCGGCCACGCTCCAGCGCTGGCTGGTCGAGTCCGACGCCGCCCTCGATCCGCAGGCGTGGGTGCTCACGCCCGGGAACGCCGTCGTATTCGCCAAAGTGATTGTCGACGCCCCCACCGACTACCATGCCGGGCGCAACGTGGCGCTGGCCGCCGTGCGGTCATTGAGCGGGGCCTACGAGGCGGGCCTGCTCCGCATTCCCGACCGCGAAGTGCCCTATCTTGCCATGATTGAGGCTGATCTGCTCGACATGCCCGACGACGAGGAGACCTTCATTGCCGCCTGCATGGACGAAGTGGACCAGTCCAAGTTCACCGCCGCCGATTATGACCTGTGATATGGGTTTCACGGGTACAGGCACCTGTTCCCGGGCGGGTGGATGTTGACAAATGACAGGCTTTCGGCGGGAACAGGATGCCAGTCCCCCTGCGGCCGTTATGTATTGTCGTGGCTCCTGTGGTGTTCGCCCCGCCCGTTTCATTATCATGGCGTGTCGCAACCCACGGGAGCACACACCATGCGCATGCCACTTTTCGCGATCATTCTTTCGATGTTCTGCCTGATCGTCCAGGCCGCCGACTTCAAGATTGCCCCGGACCGGATGGCCGTCGTGGACGGCCAGCGCACCTTTGTTCTTGGACTCTACGAGAACCCCAAGGACGATGCCGTGCTGGACGAGGTGGCCAAGGCCGGGATCAATCTCGTCTTTGCGGGGCCGGATACCGCCGCGATGGACCGGCTTCAGGCACACGGACTCAAAGCGTGGATAAACACCGGCGGCGCGATCGACACCGACACGGGCGGTGACGCCGCCCTGCGCGAGATGGCTGGCAAGTTCTCCTCCCATCCGGCGCTGATGGTCTGGGAACTGCCGGACGAGGCGCTGTGGAACTGCTGGTATGCCGCCACGGAATGGCGGCGCGGCGCGGAGCCGGTCCAGCAGCGGGACAAGATCGCCGCGCTGCAGGACAAGGATCTTGCGGGGAAACTGAACAAGGATCGCGCCCAGGTCTCCGTCTTGTACGCGCAGGGACGCCCGGCCGAGGCCGAAGCCGTCGCCGACGCCATCTGGGTTGCGCTGGGCGAGAAGCAGCCCCATCCCGACTGGAGCTATGCCACGGCCCAGGAGCGTTCGGAAAAGCTCGCGGCGGGCATGGTAAAGGGCTACAAACTGCTGCGCGGGATTGATCCTGGGCATCCCGTGTGGATGAACCACGCCCCGCGCAACCAGATCAGCCAGCTTGCCCTGTTCAACGCCGCTGCCGACATCGCCGGCTGCGACATCTACCCGGTGCCCAAATGCGAGTATGTGGGCCATTCCGATCTTTTGGAACAGACCGCCGCCGCCGCAGGCGCCTACACCACGCGCATGCAGGCCTCCGCCCCCGGCAAGCCGGTGTGGATGGTGCTTCAGGGTTTTGGCTGGGCCGACATCCAGCCCACGGCCACGCCGGAGCGCAAGAAGGGGGAACGCCGGCCCACCCGCGCCGAAACACAGTTCATGGCCTGGGACAGCATCGTGCGCGGCGGGCGGGGCATCCTGTACTGGGGCACCGCATACATCGAAAAGGATTCGCAGTGCTGGAAAGACCTGCTTTCGGTCGTGGCGGAACTCTCCGAACTCCAGCCCGTGCTGTCCGCGCCCGACGCGGACCTTTCCCTGAAGGTCGGCATTGCGCCCACTTGGGGATCCGTTGACCGCGAGGTGCTGGTGCTGCCCAAGGACGCCGGCGGCAAGACCTGGCTGATCGTGGTGAACGAGTGGACCGAACCGGTCCAATACACCATCGACGGCCTGGACAAGCTGAACGGGACGACCTTCGCCGACCCCGCAGCGGGCGTCGAGGCGACTGTCGAAAAGGGCAGGCTCACGCTGCCGATGTCGGCGCAGTCCGTGCAGGTTCTGAGACCGAAAATGTAGTTGGCTCCGGTGCCGATGGAGGTTGTTGGGTAATTTGGAATGATTTGAGAGGGGCTAGGTTGTGTTCGGTTCCTGTCGCCCGCGTTGGATAATGGTCCTTTGTTTTTCGCTCCTGACCGTGGTCACGGCCGTGTTTTTTCACCGTGTCTTTTTTCATCCGGACCGGATGCTTATATCGCTCGACATTCGCTGGGCCCAGAGCGAGTACAAATTCGCGCAATGGCGCAGTTTTTTCGACTGGGGGCGCTTTCCCCTCTGGGATCCGACCATTTTCTGCGGCAAATCCATCGTTGGAGACTCGCTTCAGGCGGTGCTGAATCCCCCGGAATGGCTGTTTTGGATCATTCCCTCCCCAGCCCTGTTTGGGTACCTGTTGTGGTTCTATGCCACCCTCGGTGCCTGGGGCATGTTTCTCTTCGCAAAAAAGAAGGGTTGTGACCCCCAGGGTGCGATGCTTGCCGCGGTGGTCTTTGTTCTTGGCGGCAAGATGGCCGGGCATCTCTATGCGGGGCATGTGGAAGTGCTTGCCACGATGCTTTGCCTGCCCTGGATTATGCTGGCCGCCGAGCGGGTCTTGGAGAAGCCGTCCCTCCTCCGCGCCTTGCTGCTGGGGGCGGTGTTCGCCCTCACGTCCACCTGCGGCAGCCTTCAAATAGTCTATTGGCATTTCCTCTTTGTCGGTGCCTATGCCCTGCTGTGGCTGTTGGCCGGATTCCGTCGGCGGGGGGCGCTCGCCACCTTTTGGTCCGCATCTGCTTTTGCCGTCGGGGCCGGGTCCTTTCTGGCCTTTGCCGCCCCGTGGTGGCTTCCCACCGTCTCGCAAACCCTGCTGCTTTCCGCCCGTGCGCGGGGGACCGACTATAAGTTTGCCGCCTCATTCAGCCCGCAGTTGGTGGACTTGCTTCATCTCCTCTGGCCTTTCCACGGGGTCACCCCGCCCGTTTCGGCGCCGATTGTGGCGGAGGTCAAGCCCTTCTGGGAAAAGACGCTTTACGTGGGCATTGTTCCGCTGGTTCTGTTGGTGCCGGCCTGTCTGTTGCCCGCGAAGAACCGTTCCCTGCGCGTCATCCTGCTCGTCCTGCTCACGCTCACCTTTCTGCTGGCCTTGGGGGACTCAGGTCCCCTGTTCATGGCGGCCGTTCATGCCATTCCCGGTTTTGGGCTGTTTCGGTGTCCCGGAAGGATCTTCTTCTACACGGCCTTCCTCTTGGGCCTGCTTGTGGGGCTCTTTGTGTCGGCAGGGGGGACACCGGCGCGAAAACGGGCGGTGCTGTCCGTTTCGGGTCTGCTGCTGGCGGCCGTCACCGTGGGCGCATTCTTGCTGCGGGGGATTGACGGGGAATGGATGGCCTGTGCCGGACTTCCCGTCGTCATCCTGGTCCTGTTTGTGTCGGCAACCCTGCTTTGGATGCGTGGAACACTTTCGGACAATCACTGGAAGGCGGCGGTGCTGCTGCTGGTCTGCTGTGACCTGTTCGTTGTTTGGGACGGGCACATCGTGGTCGCCAAGACGAAAGATGCCGTGCCCAGAATGCCGCTTGGCGAGTTTCTCGCAGAGCGCAAACATAGTGAAGAGAGCCGGATAGCGGCGCACTCCACGGTGCTCAGCCAAACCTGCGCGGCAAGATACGGTCTTGAAATTGTCGGCGGATATCACCCCGGCATTTACGGCCGCTATTATGATCTTTACAGGACCATTTGGAAATGGGACGAATCCGAGACGGCGCTTCTCAAGGAACATGTGCCGCAGGATGTCGTGCACCCGGTCATTCTGGATTTGATGAACGTGGCGTATTTTGCCGTTGCCCCGTCGGATCCCGGCGTGGAGGGGTTGGAAGAGGTCGAAATCCCCAAGCCGGACGGCCAGGGCACCTTTGCCAAGCTCTACCGCCGCGACTCGGCATTGCCCCGTGTCTGCATCGTTCCCGGCGCCGACGTGCCCGCCCCGGGCGTTTCCATGCTTGATGCGCTGTGCGCCATGGATCCCAGGGCGGGGTGTCTTGTGGAGGACCGGCCCTTTTCCGGCGGGGAAGCGTTCCGGTCCCTGCCTTTCCAGCGGGAATCCGCCAGCGACCTGATGGTGCGGTTCAAGAGCGGGAAGGGCGGTGTCCTATTGATCTCGCAGGCATGGCACCCTGACTTCCGGGCGACGGATCACGGCCAACCGGTGGAGGTGCGCCGGGTCAACTACGATTTTGTCGGCGTTTGCGTTGGTCCCGGCGACCATGAGGTTCGGGTTTGGTACTGGCCCTGGGACTTCTACCTGGGCTGCTACGTCGCGGCGGCGGCCTGGACGATGCTTGCCGTCGCCGGTGTGTGGGCCGTTCGCAGGAGACGGCGCCCGGCGGGAGATGCTTGACTCCGCCGCATCCGAAGGGATACTTTTCCTTCGGTGCCTGCTCCAGCCGCGCAGGTTCTTGGACCCACAGTACGGGCGGGTGCGGATATCCGCCAGCGCTGTTCGAGCCAACTGGCGGACGTGTCGGCGCGGACAAGAATTCCGGGACGCACGGCGCGGTGGGTCAGGTTAATAGGTAGTTTCATAAAGGATAAGACCGGGTTCGGGACTTCGCAAAGGGCATCCCATGGGCAATAAGAGCCGTCGTGTGTTCGGCGCATCGGAGAAGACCCGAGCGGCGTTACCCTCGCATGGTGCGGCGAAGACACAGTTTGAGATTGGACTCTTTTGTTCGCGCTGGAGCACGCTTCTTTGCCTTCTGCTTCTTGCCGCCGTCACGGTTGTGTTCTTCCATCAAGTTCTGTTTCATCCTGGCGAGATGCTTGGCTCTTCGGACATTATCACCGCCCACAGCGAATACAGATTCGCGCAATGGCGGAGTTTCTTGGATTGGGGCCGTTTTCCGTTATGGGATCCGACCATATTCTGCGGAAAATCCATCGTCGGGGACTCGCTTCCGGCGGTGCTCAACGTGCCTCAATGGCTCTTTTGGATACTGCCGTCGCCTGCCCTGTTCGGGTACTTCCTGTGGTTTTACGCCATGGTGGGCGCTTTTGGCATGTTTCTCTTTGCCAGGAGAAATGGATGTGATGCGCACGGCGCAATGCTTGCCGCGCTTGTCTTTGCGCTTGGGGGAAAACTGGCCGGACACCTGTACGCGGGCCACGTGGAGGTGCTTGCCACGGTCCTGTGCCTCCCTTGGATCATGCTGGCCGCCGACGGGGCACTGCGCCGGCCCACATTCTTTCGGGCCGGCTTGCTGGGCGCCACCCTTGCCCTGGCGTCCACTTGCGGCAGCATTCAGATAGTTTACGGGCATTTCCTTTTTGTCGGCGCCTATGCGCTGTTGTGGCTGACGGTTGGATTCCGTTCGCGGGGCCGGGGCGCCACCCTGCGTTCCGCGCTTGCCTTTGCGGCCGGGGCATCGTCCTTTCTCGTTTTCGCGGCCCCCTGGTGGCTTCCGATCGTTACGCAAACCCTGCAACTTTCGGCCCGGGCACAGGGGACTGACTATGCGTTTGCCGCCTCATTCAGCCCGCATTATGCGGACCTGCTTCATCTTGTGTGGCCGTTCCACGGAACCCACCGGCCGGTATCACCGGAATTTGGCGTCGGCTTGAGCATGGACGATCTCTGCTTTTGGGAGAGGACAATCTATATCGGCCTGATTCCGCTAGCTTTGCTGGTGCCGGCGTGTTTGCGGCCGCGAAAGAACCATCCTGTCGCGGTAATCGCCGTTGTTCTGATGGTTGCCACCTTTGCCCTGGGTTTGGGAAGCCGCGGCCCGCTCTTCTGGCTGGCCACGCGTGTTCTTCCCGGATTTGGAATGTTCCGGTGTCCGGGCAGAATCTTCTTTTACACCGCTTTCCTGGCGGCGCTGCTCGTCGGGTTATTTGTGTCGGAGGGGAGGGCTGCCGCGAAGAAGGGGCTTGTGCTTGCCGTGTCGGGTGTGTTGCTGGCGGCAGTGAGCGCCGGTACGCTGCTGTTGCCGTGGATGGAGGACGGCCTGACAGACCGCCTATGGTTTCCCGTCGTTCTCCTGGCGCTTTTTGTGCCGCTCACAGGCCTGTGGGTGTGCGCGGTCATTTCGGACGGGTTTTGGAAAACGGCAATACTGCTGCTTGTCTGCTGCGACCTGTTTGTCATCTGGCAGGACCATATTGTGGTTACCGAGGTGGAAGAGTTTATCAAGAACGAGCCGGTCACGGAACACCTTGCGGAACAGAAAGGCAGCAGGGAATTCAGGATTCTGGCTCCGGATGTGATTGTCAGCCAAACTCTCGCGGCAAAACATGGTCTTGAAATAGTCGCCGGGTACCACCCCGGTATTTCCGGCCGGTATCTTGATCTATACAAGGCCATCTGGGAATCGGATCGATCTCTAACCACCCGGCTCCAGAACCACCGATCCCGTGACATTGCCCACCCTGTCATCCTTGATCTCATGAATGTGGACTATTTCGTTGAATTCCCGGACGATCCCGAACCGAAAGGCGGGGAAGCGGCCGAAGCGCCCCGGAAACCGGTTGTCAAAATCTACCGGCGCGATTCGGCGCTGCCCCGCGTGTGCCTTGTACCCGGCGCCGATGTCCCCCCCCAGGGCACGGCCATGCTTGACGCGCTGTCCGTGATGGACCCGAGGGCGGGGTGTCTCGTGGAGGACCGGCCTTTTGCCGGTGGGGAAGCATTCAGGCCCCTGCCTTTCGAGCGGCAATCGGCGAGTGACCTGACCGCGCGGTTCCAGACGGAGAAAGGCGGAGTGGTCTTGGTCTCGCAGGCATGGCACCCCGATTGGCGGGCCACGGACCACGGCCAGCCGGTGGAAGTGCGCCGGGTCAACTACAACTTTGTGGGCGTCTGTGTCGGTCCGGGCGACCACGAGATTCGGGTTTGGTACCGGCCCTGGGACTTCTATCTGGGCTGCTATATTGCGGCGGCGGCGTGGACGATGCTTGCCGTCGCCGGTGCGTGGGCCGTTCGCAGGCGACGGCGCCTTGCGGGTGATGCTTGACTCCGCCGCGTCCCAGGGGATACTTTTCCTTCGGGCCCGTTCCGGCTGTGCAGGTTCCAAGACCCACGGTACGGGCTGGCACGGATATCCGCCAGAACTGTTCCAGCCATCCGGCGGACGTGTCGGCGCGGACAAGATTTCCGAGACGTGCGGTGAGGCGGATGAGCTTCCATGGGCAGTTTCATGGAAAGGAAAAACAGGGTTTGGAACTTTTGCCAGGGGCATGCAATGGACGAGACGAATTGTGGTGTGTTCAGCGGGTCAGAGAAGAGCCGGGCGACGCTGGTTCCCGACGGCGCGGCGGGAATTCAAGCTGAGATTGGTTTCTCTCATTCGCGTTGGAGCACGGTCCTTTGCCTCTTCCTTCTTGCCTGCATCACGGTTGTGTTCTTCCATCAGGTGCTGTTTCATCCCGGCAAGATGCTCAATTCGACGGACATCGTCCTGGCCCACAGCGAATACAGATTCGCGCAGTGGCGCAGTTTTTCGGACTGGGGACGGTTTCCGCTGTGGGACCCGACGGTGTTCTGCGGAAAATCCATCGTCGGGGACTCGCTTCCGGCGCTGCTTAACCCGCCTCAATGGCTCTTTTGGATAATACCCTCGACGGCCCTGTTCGGGTACTTCCTGTGGTTCTATGCGACAGCGGGCGCTTTTGGCATGTTTTTCTTCGCGCGGGGAAAAGGATGTGATGCGTACGGTGCAATGCTTGCCGCGGTTATCTTTGCGCTTGGGGGAAAGATGGCGGGGCACCTGTTCGCGGGACACCTGGAAGTGCTTGCGACAGTCATGTGCCTACCCTGGATTATGCTGGCCACCGACGGGGTGCTGCACCGGCCCTCGATCTTTCGGGCCGGCCTGCTGGGGGCAACCCTGGCGCTTGTCTCCACCTGCGGCAGCATTCAGATCATGTATTACCACTTCCTTTTCATCAGCGCCTACGCCCTGCCGTGGCTGCTGGCCGGAATCTTCCAGAGAGGGTGGGGCGCCACACTCCGATCCGCGGTTGCCTTTGCGGCCGGGGCGCTGTCCTTTCTTGTTTTTGCCGCCCCCTGGTGGCTTCCCATTGTTTCTCAAACCTTGCTGCTCACCGCCCGTGCCCGCGGCACGGACTACGCATTTTCCAGCTCATTCAGCCCGGATTATGCCGATCTGCTCCATCTCGTCTGGCCCTTCTACGGAACCCCCCCGCCGGTGGAATGGGAGTTCAGCAAGGGGCTGAACCCTCTGGCCTACTGCTTTTGGGAGAAGACAATCTATGTGGGCCTGATTCCGCTGGCCCTGCTGTTGCCGGCGTGCTTTGAATCGCGGAAGAACCGTCCGGTTGTCATAATCATGGTTGTCCTCATGGTTCTCGCCTTCACCCTGGGTTTGGGAAACCACGGTCCGCTCTTCTGGCTGGCCACGCGCACAGTCCCCGGTCTTGCATTGTTCCGGTGTCCGGGAAGGTTCTTTTTCTACGCAGCCTTCATGGCGGCCCCGCTGGTTGGATTGTTTGTGTCGGAAGGGGCGTCGGCACGGAAACGGGACGTGCTTTCCGTGTCGGGCGTGCTGCTCGCGGCGGTGATTGCCGGCGCGTTCTTCCTGCCGGGGATTGAGGACGTGCCGACAGCGCGCATGTGGCTTCCCGTCGTTATCATGGCGCTCTTCGTGCCGGTCACCGCCCTGTGGACGGGCGGAGTTGTCTCCGACAGACTTTGGAAAACGGCGGTTCTTCTGCTTGTCTGCGGCGATCTGTTTGTCGTCTGGCAGGATCATATGGTGACTGTCCGGCCGGAGGTCGTCCTTCCGGGGGCACCGGTTGCGCAGTATCTTTCGGAACAGGGACACCGCGGGGAATCCAGGCTGCTGGCGTCGGACAGGGTAATCAGCCAGACTTGCGCGGCAAAGTATGGTCTTGAAATTATCTCCGGATACCACCCCGGCATTTCGGGCCGCTATTTTGATCTCTACAGGGCCATCTGGAAATGGGACATGTCCGAGACGACCCTGCTCCAGGAGCATGTGCCGGAGGATATTGCGCACCCGGTCATTTTGGATTTGATGAACGTGGACTATTTTGTGGTTGTCCGACCCGGTTCCGGCGTGGAGGGGCTGAAGGCGGTCGAAATTCCCGGCAGTCCGCGCGGCAAAGTCTACCGGCGCGATTCGGCGCTGCCCCGCGTCTGCATCGTGCCCGGCGCTGACGTCCCCCCCCAGGGCACGGCCATGCTTGACGCACTGTGCGCCATGGACCCGAGGGCGGGGTGTCTCGTGGAGGACCGGCCCTTTCAGGGCGGGGACGCGTTTCGGCCGCTGCCTTTCGAGCGGGAATCGGCGAGTGACCTGACCACCCGGTTCAAGAGCGAGAAAGGCGGGGTCGTTCTGATCTCGCAGGCGTGGCATCCCGACTGGCGGGCCACGGACCACGGCCAGCCGGTGGAGGTGCGCCGGGTCAATTACGACTTTGTCGGCGTCTGCGTCGGTCCCGGGGACCACGAGATCCGGGTATGGTACCGGCCCGGGGATTTCTACCTGGGCTGCTGCATTGCGGCGGCGGCCTGGGCGGCGCTTGTCCTTGCCGGTGTGTGGGATCTTCGCAGGAGACGGCGCCCGGCGGCATGCCCGGCGGACGGCGCTTGACTCGGCAGCGCCGCGAAACGATACTTTTCCGAAGCGGCCCTCCGGGCCTCACCCCGGCATTGGAGACCACGCCCATGAACGGCTATGAACGCATTCGCGCCTGCATCGACGGTAAACCGCTTGATGCGATCCCCTTCATGCCCATCACCATGATGTTCGCGGCGGACCACATCGGCGTGCCCTACGGCAAATACGCCGCAGATTGCCGCCTGCTCGTCGAGGGGCAGATGCGCGTGGCCGAGGACTACGACTTCGATTTCGTTTCCTGCATCTCCGACCCCGCCCGCGAGTCGGCCGACTGCGGCGCAACGGTCGTGTGGTTTGACGATCAGCCCCCCGCGCTGGATGAGGGCAACGCATTGCTGGCCGACAAGGCCGCGCTCGCCGGGTTGAAACAGCCCGACCCGCTGGGCGGGGGACGCATGACGGACCGTGTTAGCGCCGCAGCGCTGTTCCTCGAGAGAATCGGGGGGGAGAAACTCATTGAGGGTTGGGTCGAGGGCCCCATCGCGCTGGCGGCCGACCTGCGCGGCATCAACCATGTCATGATGGACTTCTTCGAGGAACCCGAGTTCGTGCGCGACCTCATGGCCTTCGCCGTCGAAACGGGATTGGCTTTCGCCAGGGCGCAGATTGAGGCCGGCGCGCACATCATCGGCGTCGGCGACGCCGCCGCGTCGCTGGTCGGCCCGATGGTGTATGACGAATTCGTTTGGCAGTACGAGAAGCAGCTCGTGGACGGCATCCACGCGGCAGGCGGCATGGCCCGCCTGCATATCTGCGGCAACACTGCGCCCATTCTTGCGGGCATGGGCCGGCTCGGCTGCGAAATCGTGGATTTGGACCACATGGTGAACATGGCCGATGCCCGCGCCGCGATGGGACCGGGCCAGGTGCTGCTCGGCAACATTGATCCCGTCTCCGCTTTGCGCGGGGGCACGCCCGACAGCATCCGCGCCGCGCTCGCCGACTGCCATGCCGCCTGCGGCGACCGCTACATCGTCAGCGCCGGCTGCGAGGTGGTGCGCGACACCCCCCTGGACAATCTGCGCGCCATGCGCGACTTCGCCCGCAATTTGTAACGAATTCACGCCCCCCGCGCTTTTCGTCTCCGCGTTGCCCTTCGGCTTTGCCGATCCCCCTCCCGCGTGGTATTATTTCCTTTCGCCAAAGTAACCCATAATTCATCTGTCCAGAGGTTGTATCCATGTCCCGCAAAGACAAAATCTCCATCATCCGCTCCGAGGAATTCGCGTCCGTCGAGGATGAACTCTCGGCCGCGGTGGATCAGCTCGAAAACACCAATTCCCGCATCCAGGCCCTG
>CAIXUF010000336.1 GCA_903922535.1 Candidatus Hydrogenedentota bacterium | reverse complement strand
TGGCCGCCACGGAGGACAACCGCTTCGTCATCGCCGACGCCTTCGACGACCGGCTGGCGGTGCTTAATCCCGCCGAACAGGGCAAAGTGGAACCCTTTGCCGCCAAGGCGGGCGTGCCCACAGCGCTGGCCGTGAACGGCAAGACCGTGGCCTGGATTCCCCGCACGGAAGCGAATGTGCTGCTGATGGATCTGGACCATGCAGCGGACGCCGCGCCGATCCGCGTTCCCTTCCCGGCGCAGCCTGTCACGCTGCGGCCAATGGGCAAGAACAGGTTCGTGGTGGCCACGGCAGACAGCCTCTATATCCTAGATTCAGGTTCAAAATCCATTGGTGCCAACAAGGCCATGCCCGTGTCGGATTTCGACATTGACGGATCCAGAGTGATTGTCATCAGCGGCGGTGATGGTGTGACTTTGGACGAATTTCTGAAGGAGACCGGCCGACGGCCCTTGCCCATCCCCGCCAAGCGCATTCGCTGCGGTGGTGGTTTTGTCGTTCTTCTGGCGCCGCAGGTGCGCCAAGCCGGATGCTGGGGCCTTGAGCCCGCCCAGAACGCCCTGACCCAGGCAAAACCCGTCGTGGAAGGCGCGGCTGCGGTGAAAATGGCGGACGCCAAGCCCGTGGCGTCTCCTGCGGCAACGGAGTCCCCCGTCGCGACCCCGTCAGCGGCCCCAACGACCCCTATCGTCGCGCCTGCGTCGGTGCCCGCCCCAATTCCCGCACCCGTCGTCGCGTCTAAACCCGCCCCAGCGCCGACCCCGGTGACGCCATTGCTGCCTGACCCGGCACCTGCCGCCCCCACGCCTGTCAGCGTGCCCGCGCCCCCGGCGGCTCCTGAGGCTGCGGCCACGCCTTCACAAGCCACTGAAGCGGCAACCCAGACAGGTGCGGTTACGGCGGCGGCCGTACCGGGCGCGAAGGACAAGAAAGAGAATTACCATCAGTATCCGCTGCCCTCGGGCGCGATGCGCGCACCCTCGACCATGCGCGCTTCTGCCAATCCCTTGGAAAAACAGGCCAAGCTGGGCCTTCGCAACGCGCTGTCACGTCCCGTCGAATTTGGCGCGCCCGGCCTCGGATTCACTCCGCCGGACTGGACGGAACCACTGCGTGACATCGAGGCGGACAACATGAAGACGGACTTGGCCACGGGCCGCACCATGTTGAACGACAACGTTCGCCTCCGTCTCGGGAAAATGTCTTTCCGATCGGACCATTTTGCGTATTCGACCGAGGCGGGGGGCTATGAAGCTTCGGGAAACGTGCTGGTCGAACAGGCCGATTCCAAACTGACCGCGGACACGCTGACTTACAATGCGCCCGATGTCAAGGTGGTGGAGGAGAGTTTCATTCTCGAACCCCATGATGCGCAGTCGCTGGCCAAACGGCGGCTGAGCATGGGCCGTCTCATCGCCGACAACATGCACATGGAGGAGCCCACCCGGGAAATGCGGGCAGACCATGTGAACTATGACTTTGCCACGGAGAAGGGCGAACTGACCAACGCCCGTGGACGCGCAGCCCTGTTCTACTACCACGCGGCCAAACTGGAAATCCTGGGGCCGAAGGACACAATAGCGCAGGACGCATGGCTGACCACCTGCCCGAATGAGGATCCGCACTACCGAGTTGTGATGGACGAGGTGGTCACGGAAAACGGTGAAATTGTCTCCACGAAAGGCGCGCGACTTCAGTTGGGTCACACCAAACTGCCTTTCCCGCTGCCCCTCGCAAGCAACGAGGAGGGGGAGACTCCGTCGACAACGGAGTTTCTGACGGGCAGTCATGCCAAGACCGGCTTCTTCGTCAACGTTGCCGAAGAGTATAAGATTTCCCCCCAACTCACCCTCGGACCGCGCCTGATGCCGACCGCCAAGGGAGGCGTCGGCATGGGCGGCGACCTGACCTATGACTACACAAAGGTGCCCTCCTCGCCGCTGTTTATGACCCAGGGT
>CAIXUF010000335.1 GCA_903922535.1 Candidatus Hydrogenedentota bacterium | reverse complement strand
GGCCGGACTCGCCCATGTTCTCGTCATCGTCCCCTTTGAGATTCAGGCCAAGCGCATTGATCTGGTTGAAACTCCCATCCACCTTGTCTCTGCCTCTCTTGGCATGGCGGCCGCGCCAACCCGCCCCACTTCGGACCGACGGCGGCATTCGAACGCTTGGGAGACTATCCAGGCGCACTGAATATATATTGGGTGCCGACCCGCATATTCCTCCAGGTGGCCGGGCGTCATGGCCCACATCGGTGCCGCCCCGGACGTCCTGCGGTCATATGACACGGCCGGGCAATGGGTTACACGGACTCAGGATCGCCCCCACTAAGCCGCCACTCCCCTGTGGAGGCAGCTGAATCTCTTGAAAAGCAGACAAGACCGGTCTGGACTTGCCGCCCAAGCCTGCGGTGCCTTCCTGGCGCGCGTTCCCGACTTGCCTGAGTCCGAGCCTGTCAGGGCACGCCGGGTGCCTCTGAATTATTCAAACGACCCACATCTATAAACCGTTACCAAGCAAGGACATCCACGCCTGGGACGCCTGGATCAAGTCCCCCATCGGACGGGGCCGACAGGATCGCCAACGCTGTCTTTTTTGGCTTTCCCGAAGACCGGGTTGCCAAATTGCGCATTTCCGTGTACAATTTTTCTGTGAATACTGTGTCAAACCGGTAGTAGCGGGAGTTCAACTGGATATCAAGAGGTAACGAGGTGCATAAAGCGAAAGTGTGTGTCGTTGATGATTGTGCTGATGAGGCCATGGTTCTCTGCGACGGGTTGGCGCTGAACGGGTATGACGCGGTGGCCGTTTACGATGGCGGGCACGCGTTCGAACGCTGCGGGCAGGGCGACATCGACCTGGTGCTCTTGGACGTGGGCCTGCCCGACATCGATGGCTTCGAGGTGTGCCGCCGCCTGAAAGCCAACCCCGCGACGGCGGGCATTCCGGTAATATTCGTCACCGCGCGCGATGACGCCCGCGACATTGCCCTTGGCTACGAGATAGGCGCAAGCGATTACGTGGTCAAGCCCTATAATCTGCCCTTTGTGATGGTGCATGTCGATTCCGTGCTGCGCACCGTGAAAAGTGCCCCCGAAAACGCCTCCCATTCCGGCCTTTATGAAGACAACGCCAACACGGACAAACTCACCGGCCTCAGAAACAGGCGTTTTCTGACCGACCGCCTGCAGGAGGAGACCGAGAAGGCGCAACGGTACAACTATCCCCTGTCGTGCCTAATGATCGAAGTCGACGAAATCATGGCCCTTGACGAGCCCGTGGAGGACTTGTGCCTGGATGATCTGCTGGTCGAGGTGGCCATGGCCATGCGCGCCAGTTCCCGCAACCATGACATCCTCGCCCGGTATGACGGCGCGACCTTCACCGCCGTGCTCCCCCACACCTCGCGTGAGGATGCCCGGACATATGCGGACAAGATCGGGGAAGAAGTGCGATCTTTGACCATGAACGATCCGCTGTGCACCATGGTCGCCAAACTCTATTACGGGCTGGCTGCCTGTCACGATGAGGAGCGTTGCCACGACGCAGAATCGCTGCTCTCGGCCGCCATGCGCGACCTGTGGCACGCGAAAAGTGGCGCGGTTATCGAGAGCATTGCGGCTGCGGGCAACGCCTGAAACAACGCCCCCCCCCGCGGGAGCCTGTCAATTAATGTCCGATGCGCTTGAGCGCCTTGCCGCCGATGTCCGTCCGGTAATGTGCCCCGTCAAACGTGATCTTGCCCACCGCCCGGTATGCCTTCGCAATCGTCTCCGGAAGAGTGCTGTCCGTGGCTGTCACATTGAGCACGCGTCCGCCGTTGGTCAGCAGCGCGCCCTCATCCAGTTTCGTTCCAGCTTGGAACACGCACACGCCCGCCTCCGCTTCCGCCGCGGCAATGCCTGAAATCAGCTTGCCCTTGTCATAAGCGCCCGGATAGCCGCCGCTTGCCATAACCACCGTCACGCAGGGCGCGTCGTGATACGCAATGCTTTCTCCGTCCAGTCGCCCCTCGCAGCAGGCCAGCAGCACCGGCACGAGGTCCGTCTTCATGCGCGGCAGCACCACCTGCGTCTCCGGGTCGCCGAAGCGCACATTGAACTCCACCACCCTCGGCCCCGCATCCGTAATCATCAAACCCGCGTAAAGAATCCCCTTGTAAGGGTTTCCTTCCGCGGCCATCCCGCGCACCACGGGCTCAAGCACCCCATCAAAGATTCGCTGCTCCATCTCGGCCGTAACCACCGGGGCGGGCGAATAGGCCCCCATCCCACCGGTGTTGGGACCCTTGTCGCCGTCGAACACCGCCTTGTGGTCCTGGCTGGACGCCATGGGCACCACGGTCTTGCCGTCACAAAAGGCCAGAATGGACGCCTCCTCCCCCACCATAAACTCCTCCACCACCACCCGCGACCCGGCACTGCCGAAAGCCTGCCGCACCATGGCCTCGTCTATCGCACGCAACGCCGTGTCCACATCCATCGCCACCGTCACGCCCTTGCCCGCCGCAAGCCCGTCGGCCTTGATGACGATGGGCGCGCCCTTCTCGCGGACATACGCCGCCGCCTCAGAGGCGTCGCCAAACTCCGCCCACGCAGCGGTCGGTATGTGGTGGCGCTCCATGAACGCCTTGGCAAAGGCCTTGCTCCCCTCCAGTTGCGCCGCAGCGGCCGAAGGGCCGAAAGCGCGGTCGCCCCCCTCTTCCAGATAGTCCACCAGCCCCTTCGCCAGCGGGTCTTCCGGCCCCACCACCGTCAGGTCGATGTCCTTCTCCTCGACAAACGCCTTGATGCCCGCGAAGTCGTCCACCGCAATCGGCACACAGGCACCCTTGTCGAGGCTGGCAATGCCCGGATTGCCCGGCGCGCCGTAGACCTTCGCAACAAGCGGACTCTGCGCGATTTTCCAGGCAAGGGCATGCTCACGCCCGCCGCTGCCAATGATCAGTATCTTCATGTCCTGTCACTCCAATTGTGTGAGATGTCCGCTGAGGCGTTCTGCTTTTTTTGAGTGCGGCGGCCATGCTTCCGCACATGCGCCGGGGCATGGCCCCGGCGAAGAAAAGCGGCG
>CAIXUF010000334.1 GCA_903922535.1 Candidatus Hydrogenedentota bacterium | reverse complement strand
GGCCGGACTCGTCCACGCCCTCCACCGTGAGCAGCTCGTCCTCGTCGCGCTCCTCGATGGTGATCTCCGCGCCCGTGGGCGTGTCCAGGTCGATGGTGGTGCGCGGGGCCGCGATGTAGAACGGCACGCCGTGGTGCTTCGCGAGCACGGCCAGCATGTAGGTTCCGATCTTGTTGGCCGCGTCCCCGTTGGCGGCGATGCGATCCGCGCCGACAATAACCAGGTCAATGCGTCGTTCGCGCATGACTTGGGCGGCCATGCTGTCGCAGATGAGCGTCGTGTCGATGCCTTCCCGGACCAGTTCCCAGGCGGTAAGCCGGGCCCCCTGCAAGAGCGGCCGGGTTTCATCGGCAAACACGCGGAACTTGCGGCCCTGTTCATGGGCGACGAACATGGGCGCCAGCGCGGTGCCGTAGCCCGAAGTGGCCAGCCCGCCCGCGTTGCAGTGGGTAAGCACGCCGGTGTTTTCGCCTATCAACCCCGCGCCGTGCCGGCCGATGGCCAGGCACATGGCCTCGTCCTCGGCGTGGATGGCCATGGCCTCTGCCTCCAGCCGGTCGATGAGCGATTCCGTGTTGGCTGCGCCGGGTGCAGCCTCTTCGGCCACGCGGCGCATGCGGTCCAACGCCCAGAACAGGTTCACCGCGGTGGGACGCGACGTGGCCAGCCGGTCCGCCGCGGCACGAACGGCCTGCACGGTTTCGGTGATGCTGGAGGGGTTGCGCTCCAATATGCCCGTCACCACGCCGTAGGCGGCGCAGATCCCGATGGCGGGCGCGCCGCGCACGCGCAGACGCTTGATGGCCTCCCACACGGCGTCGACGGTGGAAAGCGTGATTTCGGCGCATTCACGGGGCAGCAGCGTCTGGTCGATGATGACAAGGCGCCGGTCGCGCCATTCGACAGGTTTCACGGGCATGGGGTGCCTCCGTTATGGGCTTCAACAAAGGCGGAGGTGACAGTGCCCCCGCAGATTCCGGCGGCCCCGAGTATCGTCGGCATGATCCGCCGTCACCATTCTAACGGCGGGGGAGCCACGCAGTAAAGCGTCGCGCGGGCTGTTCCCTTTTAGAGTACGACGGCCATGCCGCCGCTTTTCTTCGCCGGGGCTGGAAGATCCGGCCTGCCAAGGCGGCATCAACTCAGGTCGGATATCGGGTCAGGGTTTCACCTCGACCCTCCCCACGTAAATGTTCGCCTCGTCGGGCGCATTTTCGGCGCGTTCGTGCTGGGAATACCAACTTACCGTAAACACGGGGTGGTCGCTGTCTTTGGCGTCGTCGGGGACAATCATGCCGGGATAGGCGGTGTCGCCACCACTGGGCAAGGTGATGAGCGGCTGCACGGTGTCGCCCTTCATTTCCCAGAGGCTCGTGTTATAGCCCTTGTCGTCGCGGCCGCGACCGGCAACGAAGCAGCGGTCTTTCCATTCGGTGATTACCGGGCAGTGAATCACGACACCCAAGTCCTTGCGCTGCCACTGGGTCTGCGCGGGGTCGCTGCGCAGCCACATGGAATCGCCCGCCTTGTCGCAGGTGCGCACGATCAATTCAAGTGAATTGTCGGGATGAAACCGGATGTCCGCTTCGTCGGGGATGCGGTCTTTGCTGATGACGCCAACCTGGGTCCAGTGCCGCGCGTCGTCCGATTTGAGCAGCCGGGCCTCGCCCGACGGGTAGGCCGGCCATTTCAGGTAGTAGCCCACGCTGTAAAACGCGCCGTCATGGGCGCGCACGCGCCACAGCCACCAGTCAGGCTCGTAGACGCCCTGCACTTTGGACCAATGTTCGCCGTCCTCCGTGGACGCGAAATGCGAGCGCAGCCGCCCGCGCCCCGGCACACCATTGTCGCTGGCGTGCACCAGGTCCCACACCCCGAAGAAAACGTACAGGGTCTTTTCGGTCACGGCGAAATGCGGGTCGCGATCGTCGGCCAGCGTGTCCAGCGTGCCGCAGGGGTCCCAGGTCTTCAGGTCGGTGCTGCGCATGACACGAATCTCACCGTCCATCGACAGGTGGGACGCGCCGTGTCGGAAGCAGAGGTAGTAGGCGTCGTGCCAGCGGGTGAGGTCGGTGAAGGCGTTGTGTTTGCCGTCGCCGTAGACTTTGGTGTGACTTTCCAGGGTGGTTTCAGCCCATGCCGTCCCTGTCAGCACCAGCGCAAGAACAACAAAACGTTTCATCATGGCAGTAAAGCTCCCTATGGTCCGTCCAACTGTCCAGTCCTGACCGCAACTCGACACATTCCAGAGTGGGGCAGACATTCTTGTCTGCCCATTCTGACTCCTCCGCTCCCCGGTCTGCGTTCTCTTCCGAACTTGACTTAAGTCAAGGATCATTCTTTTGTTCTCAGGCATACTTTGGTCATGAACGACGGCGGGAACGCCCGCAAGGAGACCGGACATGGCCATCAGAAACATCATACGCATCGACGAAGACCTGTGCAACGGCTGCGGCAACTGCGTCACCGGCTGCCATGAAGGGGCACTGGAAATCATCGACGGCAAGGCCCGGCTGGTCCGCGAAAGCTTCTGTGACGGACTGGGTGCGTGCATCGACACCTGCCCCACCGGCGCGCTGACGATTGAAAAGCGTGATGCCAACGAATTCGATGAGGCGGCCGTGGCGGTGGCCATGGCCGGTGCCGTCGCGGAGAAGAAGCCGGCGGGGACGCCGGCGCTCCCAGTGGGCGGATGCCCGGGCTCGATGCAGCGGCAACTCCGCACGGCCCCCGCCGCAACGGAGACGCCCGCGGGCGCGGTGCCGTCGCAATTGACACACTGGCCCATCCAGTTGCACCTGATCCACCCGCTGGCACCGCAGTTTCAGGGGGCGCACCTGCTGGTGGCCGCCGACTGCACCGCTTTCGCCTTCGGCGCGTTTCATCCGGAATTCCTCAAGGGCAAGGCGCTGGTCATTGCCTGCCCCAAACTCGACGACGACCAGGGCTACCTGGAGAAGCTGATTGATCTGTTCACCGATGCCAAGCCCGCCAGCGTCACTGTGGCGCGCATGGAAGTGCCCTGCTGCGGGGGGCTGGTCCGGCTGGTGACCGAGGCACGCGATCGGGCCGAATCAACGCTCAAAATCGAAGAGGTCATTGTGGGCGTTGAAGGCGGCATCGTCGGGCATAGAACACTCTAGGATTTTGTCTTGTTATACGTGGGACGCGTGTGCGTGCTGCGAAGTACACCAAGGGAAACTGAAAACTGTCAGGAGAGAGAACAATGGGTATGTATTGCTTCCAGTGCGAACAGACCGCCAAAGGCACCGGCTGCAACGCTTATGGCGTGTGCGGCAAGGACCCCGAAACCGCCGCTTTGCAGGATTTGCTGAACTATGCGGCCAAGGGCATTGCCCAGTACGCGCACCGTGCGGGGCGGCTCGGCGCCACGGACCGCAAGATTGACCGCTTCGTGGTCGAGTCCCTGTTCACAACGGTGACCAACGTCAATTTCGACGCTGATTCGCTGGTCGGATTGGTGCGCAGCGCAGACGCCGTGCGCGCCCGCGCCAAACACCTGTATGAAAACGCCTGCGCCACCAAGGGCGTGACGCCAGAACAGCCCGCCGGCCCGGCCCAGTTTGCCTTCGCCGCAACGCGGGATGAACTGGTCCGCCAGGGCGAGAAGGTCGGCGTTGAGGAACGCCTCCAGCGCTTCGGCAGTGACGTTGGCGGCCTGCAGGAACTGGCCTTCTACGGCCTCAAGGGCATGGCCGCCTACGCCGAGCACGCCACGGTGCTGGATGTGGAGGACGACGGGGTCTACGCCTTCGTGCATGAGACCCTCGACTTCCTCGCCTCAGAACCGGCCGACGTCAACGCGCTGGTTGCCTGCGCGTTGAAGGTCGGCGAGGTGAACCTGAAGGTTATGGAGATGCTGGACGCGGCCAACACGGGCCGCTATGGCCATCCCGAACCGACCCAGGTGCGCGTCACGCCGGTGAAAGGCAAGTGCATCGTGGTTTCCGGCCATGACCTGCGCGACCTCGACCTGCTGCTTCAGCAGGCCGCAGGAAAGGATATCAACGTCTACACACACGGCGAGATGCTGCCGTGCCTGGCCTACCCGGGCCTCAAGAAGTACAAGCACCTCGTGGGCAACTACGGCGGCGCGTGGCAGGACCAGGCCAAAGAGTTCGACGCATTCCCCGGCGCCATTCTCATGACCACCAACTGCATCCAGAAGCCGCGCGCCGGCTACTCGGGCCGCATCTTCACCTCCGGCCTGGTGCAGTGGCCCGGCGTGACCCATATCGCGGACCATGATTTCAGCGCAGTGATTGAGGCCGCGCTGGCTGCGCCCGGCTTCGCCGAGGATGCCGCGCCGCAGATGATCACTGTCGGCTTCGGCCGCAACGCGGTCATGAGCGTGGCAGGACAGGTCATCGACGCGGTGAAGGCGGGCAAGATTCGCCGCTTCTTCCTCATCGGCGGCTGCGACGGCGCCAAGCCGGGCCGCGACTACTACACCGACCTCGCCACCTCGGTGCCCAAGGACTGCGTCATCCTGACGCTCGCCTGCGGCAAGTACCGCTTCAACAAACTGGACTTCGGCGACATCGGCGGCATTCCGCGCCTGCTCGACGTCGGCCAGTGCAATGACGCCTATTCGGCCATCCAGATTGCGGTGGCGCTTGCGGGCGCATTCGAGTGCGGTGTCAATGACCTGCCACTCTCGTTTGTGCTGAGCTGGTACGAACAGAAGGCCGTGGTCATCCTGCTCACCCTGCTCCACCTGGGCATCAAGAACATGCGCATCGGACCGTCGCTCCCGGCATTCATCGGGCCGAATGTGCTCAATGTGCTGGTCCAGAACTTCGGCCTGACCCCCATTTCCACGCCCGAGGCGGACCTCGCGGCCATGCTCGGCT
>CAIXUF010000333.1 GCA_903922535.1 Candidatus Hydrogenedentota bacterium | reverse complement strand
GATGGCCAGCGCCCAATAGCGTTTGTCCGTGGAGGTCTCGCCCTCGTTGTACATGGTGATGTGGTACAGATCGGGGTTGGCGTCGAGAATGGGCTTGATGGTGGCATCGAGCGCGAAATCCTTGACCACTTCGGGCACGTTCGGCTGGCGCACGTCGAGCTTCTGGATCTGAAAGTCGCGTGACCCCCAGAGCATGTTGGGATCGGCGGGGTCCCAGCGCGGCTCCTCCAGGTCCACCATGGCCACCAACTGCGCCGCCGTGTCATAGGGCGCCGATGCGGTCCGGTACACGCGCCATGAACCGTCGAGGATGTACATTTGGAGCATGAGCGACTGGTCCGCGTTGAACGGGTCGAACTTGGCGTATTCGTGGCGCATGCCCAGAGTGGCCGTGATGCGCCGCTGGGAGGTGCCAAAATCCGTGTCTGTGACGATGTCGCCGGGGCCCGGCACCGCCGCCGAGGGCAGGGCATATACAGGGTTGGTCGGCGAAAGCGCATCGGGCACTTCCACCAGGCTCAGTTCGGGATGGGTCGTGGTGGCTGATGCGGTGGTGAAGCTGAACACGCAGGGTGCCACAAGACTTCCGCCGGTGGTGCCGCTGACGGCCTGAACCGTGACGGCGTACGCCGTGCCGGGGCTCAGCGGGACGGTGGGTGTCAGGAAGACCGTCTGGCTGTCAGAGGCCCAGGCGCTTTCCACGGCGGTGTCCGGGCCGATTCCCACCTCAAGACTGTCCTGATTGCAGGCGCGGCTGAATTGGACCGCAATCTGCGCCGACAGGGAAACCGCCGTCGCGCCGTCGGCGGGGCTGGAGGACAGCACCGTGATGGGAGAATTGTCGCAGCCGGTGAGGGCGACGGCGGCGAACAGCAAAAAACAACCCATAGACAATGCGAACCGGGGAAACATGGCATGACTCCAATGGTGGAAGGCGGGGACATTCTTCTGCATCCGTCCTAATTATGCCATGGATGGGGGTTTCGTGCCGTGTGCCTGGCAGGTCACCGTGGCAGGACGGTTGGCAGGGTGTCTGAGGACAGCAGCATCATGCTCTCGCCAACAGAAACGGTCACTGTTCCCGTATCCGCCCCAGCAGTCAAGGCTTCCTGTTCACCCATGAGGGCGGTCCGGGTGACCGTGGCGCCCTTTCCGACGTTTAGGGCAACAGGGCCGCCGTGCGCGGTGTCAACGCTCCACAGCGCGGTCGTGAAGCCATCAGGGGTCTTAAAGACAATGCCGTATTGATCCGGCCCCAGGGACAGCGCGCTCTTGTATTGGGCGCGGCCCAGCGCGGCGGCGACGGTGTGGTAGGCGATGAAGGCCGGGCGCGGCGACAGGTCGGGCCGCAGCAGCCCGGCGGGGTTGTAGAGCGGGGGCGTGGTCGGGTCGGGCCAGGAATAGCCGGGGAACCAGAACATCTTCTTCAGTCCCAGCGAGAAGCCCAGCACATGGGCGCGCGCGAGCCATTGCGCCTGTTTCGTCTCGCCGACGCCGAGCCATTCGGTGCCCCAGTTGTCGGCCATGCAGGCAAACTCGGTGTCCCACACTTCCGCGCCGGGCTTGTGCGCGTTGCGCCAGTCAATCACGTCGCGGTAGACCTTGAGGTAATTGGTCCGTTCCGGAAAGTCTTTGTTGTTGAGCCAGTAGTTGTGGATGGCAAGGATGTCCCAGGAGGGCGTCGCTCCCGCCGCATCCACTTCGTTGAAGAAGGGGATGACGTCCAGCCATGTATTGGCCGCCGCCTCAATGATGATCTTGAGGTCCGGCTTGACGCGTTTGGCGGCCTGCGAGGCGTGAATGACCAACTGCGCATAGTCGGCGCGGCTGCCCTGCCAGTAGCCGCAGTTCGGCTCGTTCCAGATGCGCAGATAGACCAGCCAGCCCTGGTTGCGCTTCACAAAATCTTCCACGAAGCGCTCCCAGACGGCCCAGTCACGGGGTGGATAGGCCCAGTAATTCTCCTTGTCCGGCTGGGACGAGGCCCACTTGGGCGTGCCAAACAAATGCGGGATAGGAACGATGTCCGCCGCCAACGCTTTCCCGAACCACTGCCCGTAGAAGTCCCAGTCGCAGGCACCCTCGGTGGGTTCGATGCGCGACCACCAGGTGTCCACCGTGCCCCAGCGCGCGCCCATACGCGCCATGTCTGCATAGAAGCCCTTGGGCACAATGTCGGCCAGCATGACCGTGTTGCCGATGGTGTAGGTGCCGAAAGGCGAGTCTTTGGGAGCCTCGGCGGCGCCTGCCAGCACGGCGACAGACCATACCCGGTCCTTGTCGAACACCACCGCGTCGCCATTCCTCACGGTGACATCAACGCTGAAATAGCCCACGCCCGGCACGGCGGGAAACAGTGTCACAAGCCGGTCATCGCCGGCCAGCACCGATACAGGTTTTGATGCGGTGGCTGCGACGTGCCCCTCGAAATCCGTCAATTCTATGGACAGCACCCCTTCCAGCGACGTCGAGGTCGCGTTGTACAGACGAAACTGGAGTTCGGCGGCGTCGCCCGGTTTCAGCACGCGCGAACTGGCGTCGAGTGCCGTCACCGTCATGTCGGCGCCAGCCGGGACTGCGAGCAACGAGAGGAAGAAAAAAAACATGACCGGGCGGCAGAGTTGTTTCATGTGCCGGGAGTTCCTGAAATTGCGTCTATTTCAACAGGCCGCATGAATGCAAAGCAAGAAACCGCCGAGACGCTTTTCCGTGACTTCATAAGCCATGGAACGGAGATCGGATTACCGCATCGACGTCTTGCTTGTCAGAGCAGAGCCGCCCGATGGGACTCTTGGCCTTATGCTCCGCCTCGTCCTGCTGGAACGCCTTGATACAGGTGCCGTCAGGCACCCGAGCCCGCGCAGTAGAAGTTTTCTGTGGCCGCACGATGCGACGCGGCAGCGCAGACATGCGCCCGCCGTTTGACCATGTCAACAGGCTCCCGAACAGGGCTTTACGGTACTGTCCGAAAACGCCGGAAACAGTCACTTCCGGCTTGCGAGCGTCGAGCCCTTCTCCTGGAACAGTTTGTCCTTCTCCTGCAGCCAAACCAGCCCCTCGTCCAGAATCTGAACGATTATCTTTGTCTGGGTCTTGTCCAGGCCGGGATGATCGCAGGGGTACCAGCGGATTTCCTTCGGTTCGCCCAGGTACTTGTAGAGTTCTTTTCCGGCGGCGGGCCATACGAGGGTGTCGAGGGAGCCGTTCTGCATCAGCACGGGCGTTCCCGCCGTGCCGGACACCCAGTTCATCGGGTCGGCCGGCTGCATGATGACCGCAACGATCTGTTTTCCAAGCCAATGCAGGATGGGCTGGTGCACGCCGTTCTTGATCAGTGGCGCGTCAAGCAGCACGCGGATGTTGGCGCCGCCCACCACGAGGTCGGCCGCCTTGATGCGCTTGTCGAATGCCGTGAGCGAACTGCCGGTGATGGCGCCATAACTCGCGCCTATCAGGTAGATGCGCCCGGGATCGATGTCGGGATGGGACTGGAGATAATCGATGAGGCGGCGTCCGTCGTTGATGGTTTTCCAGGGACGCTGCCGGAAGGCGACGGCCTGCTGCAGATAATTTCCATTGATCTTGCGATCGCCCTGCATGGACTGGTCAAAACAGGCCATGGCGAAACCCGCCTCGTTGAACGGCGTGCAGATGTCCTCGACGAAGCCCTTGCTTTGGCCGATCCCGTGCAGGAAGACGATCACGGGGACTTTGCCCGTGCGTTTTGCCGGCAGGGTCAGGATTACCGGCATCCGTTCGTCCTTGCGGGTCTGCATTGTAAAGACGACTTTCTCGAAATGCCGATGGCGCGAGATGCCGAAGAAGTCGCCCGTGTCTTCCACCACGGCGCTCTCGGTCACTTTCGCGTCAAAGGGCAGTTTCGGGTCATAGTCGTTGAAATACGTCTTGTCTGCCGCAATTTTAGCGACAAACAGGAGGACAATTATGCCCGCCAATATGCCACCGGTTATCTTAAGTGCTTTCTTCATTGAACAGCTCCTTGGCGGGTTATTCTCGAAATAATTGAATTCCGACTTCTGAATTCTGGATTCCAGCTCCCTATTCTACATTAATGCGGTGCTGAAGTACCTCTCCGCGCGGTCGGGCAGGACCGATGCGATATTGCCGCTCATCTTTTTGGCCAATTCCCGCGCGGCCCACACGTTTGCACCCGAGGAAATGCCGACCAGCAGGCCGTGGTCGCGGCCCAATTGACGGGTCGTCTCGATGGCGTCGTCGTCGGTCACCTCGACCACGTCGTCAATCAGCGAGACGTCGAGGATGGCGGGGATGAACCCGTCGCCAATACCCTGAATCTGGTGCAGGCCCGGTTCGTGGCCGAGCAGCGCAGCCACGTTTTTCGGCTCGACCGCCACAATTTTGACGCCCGGCTTGTGCTCCTTGAGAAACTTCCCGACACCCTGAAGCGTGCCGCCGCTGCCCACACCCGCCACAAAACAGTCAATGTCGCCGCTCATCTGCCGCCACAGCTCCCGCGCCGTCTGCTCGTAATGCACGCGGGGGTTGTCGGGATTCTCAAACTGCTGCGGCACGAACACGCGCGGGTCCTCCTCGCGCATTTTGTTCACCAGCGCCACCGCGCCGCCGATACTCTCCGCGGCAGGCGTCAGCACCAGTTCGGCGCCCATCGCCAGAATGAGCTTCTTGCGCTCCTCGCTCATGTTCTCCGGCATGATGATGCGCACCTTGTAGCCTTTCAGGCGGCCCACCAGCGCCACGCCGATACCCGTGTTGCCCGAGGTGGGCTCGACGATGATCGAATCCGGCTTGAGCAGGCCCTTGGCCTCCGCGCCCTCAATCATGGACAGGGCAACCCGGTCCTTGATGCTGCCGCCGGGATTGAGGAACTCTGCCTTGACGAAAATAGGCTCTTTTTTCAGGCGGATGAGCGGGGTGTTGCCGATAAGTGTGAGAATGTTGTCGGTAAGCATGGGTTGCCCTTGTTAAGTTGTCCAGCTTGGCGCGGACAGACCACTGTCCCTGACCGGCATTACTGTATCATCGCGCCGGTTCCCGCTTCTATTCCCCAACCGCCGTTCTTGCCGGCATGTCCGGCGCTGGCCCATAATGCGGGCGCAGGGTTTTCGGATTCCGACAGCCATGGAGCGCCCAATCATCATGAAACGCCGTGAATTCCTCGCCGGAACAGTTGCCGCCACGATGGCGGCGGCTTGGCGCAATGGCGGACACGCGCGGGCTGGAGAAAAGACGATGCAGGACAAACAGACCACCAACCGCGAGAACGTGACCCGGCGCAACCAGAACCGGTCCACCGTGGCCTGCTGCAACGGCGTGGTCTGCACGAGCCAGCCGCTGGCCAGCATGGCGGGACTGGCCATTCTGCAGGCTGGCGGCAACGCGATCGATGCGGCCGTGTGCGCCAACGCCATGCTCGGCGTGGTGGAGCCCATGAACTGCGGACCCGGCGGCGACCTGTTCGCCATCCTTTGGATCGAGAAAGAGCAGAAGCTGTTCGGGCTGAACGCCAGCGGGCGCGCACCCTATGAATGGAGTCTGGACAAGGCGAAGGATCTGAGCCTGACCTCCATCCCCGGCTACAGCGCGCACGCGTGGAACGTGCCCGGCTGCGTGAGCGGCTGGGCGGCGCTGTTGGAACGCTTCGGCACGAAGAAGCCCGCGGAGTTGTTGGAGGCGCCCGTCCAATACGCCCGCGCGGGCTTTCCCGTCACGTCCATCATTGCCGATGAGTGGGGCTTTGATCCGTCCAAGTTCCCCACGCTCGCCGCAACCTTTGCGCCAAACGGGCACCCGCTGCGCTACGGCGAGATGTTCCAGAACCCGGACATCGCCGCTTTCTACGAACTGCTCTCGCGCGACGGGCTGCGCGCGTTTTACGAGGGCGAGCCCGCCGAACGCATCGTGAAGTTCTCCGAAGCCAACGGCGGCCATTTCTCGCTGCGCGATTTCAAAGAGCACCAGGCGACCTGGGTCGAGCCAGCCAGCACCAACTACCGCGGCTATGACGTGTGGGAGATTCCGCCCAACGGCCAGGGCATCAGCGTGCTGCAAATCCTCAACATGCTGGAGACCTTCGACATCGGATCGATGACGCCCAATTCGGCAGAGCAACTGCACCTGTTCATCGAGGCGAAGAAGCTGGCGTGGGAGGACCGCGCCGTCTACTATGCCGACATGGATTTCGCCGATGTTCCGCTGCAACAGCTCATTTCGAAGGAGTACGGCCAGAAGCGCGCCAAGCTGATCGATCCGAAGCATGCCGCTGTGCGCGTGGCCCCCGGCGACCCGACGGGCAAGGACACCATCTACCTCACCGTCGCGGACAAGGACGGCAACATGGTGTCGCTCATCCAGAGTATCTACCACGGATGGGGCTCGCATTTCGTGCCGGACAACCTCGGTTTTGCGCTGCAAAACCGGGGCATGTCGTTCAGTCTTGACCCGAACCACCGTAACCGCCTCGAACCGCACAAGCGGCCGTTCCACACGATCATCCCCGCCTTCGTCACGCGCGACAAGCGCCCGGTGTTTTCGTTCGGCGTGATGGGCGGAGACTTCCAGCCGCAGGGGCATACGCAGGTGCTGATGAACATGATTGACTTCGGCATGTCGCCGCAGCAGGCGGGCGAACAGCCCCGCGTCGAGCATTCCGGCGGGTCCACCCCGCAAGGCCACCACTCCGACAGCGCCGGAGTGGTCACCTGCGAACCGCTCATCCCCGAAGAAACCCGCGCCAGGCTGGCCGAAATGGGGCACACGGTGAAGAAGGGCACCGACACGTTTGGCGGCTACCAGGGCATTTGGCGTGAAGAGGAACCGCGCCGCTACTTCGGCGGTTCCGATCCGCGCAAAGACGGCTGCGCGATGGGGTATTGACGGAGAGGGTCATCCGTTCGCTCTGGTTCCGACGGGTTATGAAGGAAAGCCCAGACGTCGATGGCGGCGGTCCTTGTCATGTTCCCTGATATCCCAACGGGATTATGGAGCAAAGCCCAGGGTTGGCGGGAGGCGGAGCGAAACGGAGCCGGACGCCTACCCTGGGTAACGCGGAACCCCCCGCCCAGTTCTACGCTGAAGGCGTTGTGGCCCCTTCTCTCGGGGCACCCCTACAGGGTGGAGGAGGCCAAACTCCTTCAGAGTAGGAGAATATGGGAGGAGATGCGCCGCTTACCCGGGGTAGGCCTTCGTCACGCCTGCGCGTGACTGCAGCCAACCCCGGACTCTGCTCGATATCCCCGTTGGGGAACAAACATACAGAACGGCCATTCCTGGACCGGCAGGGAGAACAAAGCGTGGTCATAGGCTCTGCATCAATAAATCGCGGCAAATCAAGCCTTAGCCCGTGGCTTCAGCCACTGTCTTCTATGATACAATCCGGGTGTGCGCGATGAACACGACTTGAGGAGTGTCATCATGCTTGCAATCAAGGCGGTATACGACGGCAGCAAAGTTGTTTTGCCTGAAGAATTTGTCCCCGTGGAGCCGGGCGAGGTGATTGTGGTTTTCGCGGCCGCCAATAAGGACAGCCGGGACGCGGCGGAATGGATGAAACTGCAGGAGGCTGCCTTCGCCAAGACGTGGGACAACGACGAAGACAGCGTTTATGACGGCTTGTAATCCCGGCCATGTGATCCTTGCGGCAAAGACGAGCCAATTGCAAAAGGAACATTGTAATGCCTGAAATAAGCCGCTTCTTTGGCATAGTAATCAGAATGTTCTTCGATGAGCACAATCCGCCGCATATCCACGCCGAGTATCAGGGCGAGAAGGCCGTCTTCGACTTGAACGGCAATGTTACCTGCGGCGGGCTTTCTTCCCGGACAGCCACCAGGCTTGTTCGGGAGTGGATCGATCTTCACGTGACCGAGTTGCAGGAAGATTGGGAATTGGCACAGCACGGACGGCCAGTAAAAACTATCGACCCGCTAAATTGAGGTGTGCGATGTGGAACATGAATGATTTGAAAGAGATCGAATACAGGTCGGGTTATTCGTACCGCATCGTTTTCGATGACGGCACCGGTGCCGTCGTTGACTTCTCGGAGTATCTTGATCGCGGCCCCGTGTTTGAACCGCTTCGGGATCGCGAGTTCTTTCGCAGGGCCAGAATTGAGGGTGGCACCATTGCGTGGCCCAATGGTGCGGACATCGCACCCGAGACCCTGTACGAAAAGTGTACACAAGCAGCGTCTGGCGTCGCGTGACGGCGGTTCTGATCCCCGCAAAGGCGGGCGCGCGATGGGGTATTGATTACTGAATCAGGCCAAGTGCCCGGCCTGCCAGCCCCATGAGCAGCGTTGCCACGGCGCAGGCGAATCCGCCCCAAAGCATGTCCACAAAGGTGATGGCCAAAGGCCAGCCCTTGACGACTGCACAGTTGGTCAGGTCGTACACGCCGTAAAGCACGAG
>CAIXUF010000332.1 GCA_903922535.1 Candidatus Hydrogenedentota bacterium | reverse complement strand
TGACGACATTGAGGTCCTTGAAGTGACCTCGCTCCTTCTCCAGCAGGCGGGGTACAGAACCCTGGCCGTCGATTCTGGAAATCGGGCACTAAAGACCATCGCCCTGGAGCATCCCGACCTTGTGCTCCTGGACTACGTAATGCCGGAAATGAACGGCGACGTGGTCTGCCGAATGATCAAAGACGATCCCGCGCTGCGCGACACGTTCGTGGTCTTCCTTTCACACAACAAGACAGCCTCCGACGACACGATCCACGGTCTGGAGACCGGGGCGGACGGCTACATCGCCCGCCCCATAGCCAACCGTGAACTTCTGGCGCGCGTCGAGGCGATGCTGCGCATAAAGCGAATCCAGGACGAACTGCGCGAGGCGAAGGCGGTGGCGGACCGCCTAAACGCCGAATTGCAGCATGCCCTAGAGCACGTCAAAAGACTTCATGGATTGCTGCCCATCTGCATGCATTGCCACAAGATTCGAACCGACGCCGATTCATGGCAGGAATTGGTCTACTATATCGAGTCCCATTCAGAT
Organism: Candidatus Hydrogenedentota bacterium; assembly: GCA_903922535.1. The sequence goes on along the minus strand of CAIXUF010000332.1, from coordinate 3,299 downwards.
GCCGAGTTCAGTCACGGTATCTGCCCCGAATGCGTCACAAAATATTACCCGGATCTGTGAGTTCCACCGAGGCTGCCGGCCTGCGCCGGGACACCGCGAAAGACAACCCCTGACACACGCGCGGTGGGGTTTCTGACGGGGCTTGGCCTTCATGGTCTGTTTGGGCAAGTCTGAACGGCTTTCACGGCCGGAACTTCCACTTCCACCCTCTTGCACAAGACTATCCGCACCGGCCCCAACAGCCCCGACGGCGGCAGGGGCTCAAAACCAAGAAGCTTCTTCTCCACCCGCTCGGAATGGTCCAGCCCCTCCCCAAGTCTCTGCTGAAGTTCCGGTGCAATGGCCGGAAAGGCATCCAATCCGGAGACGCGGTTGATCAGCGTGTTGGTCACCTCAACCACGAGCGTGTTCTTGCCGGGATGCAGCATGCCGTCCACAGGAAACTCCTGTTCACGCATCCAGTGCGTCCCAACGGGCGTGCCGTTCACGCTGATGTCGGCCACAGTACCCACGGACCCCAGTGAAAGACGGGGTTGTGCGCCGTCGAAGAAGTACTCCTCCGGCAGCGAGAACTCCGCCGTGTACCGGGCCCGCCCGCTGAAATGGCGAAACTGTTCCACATCCGTCCATGAACGCAAACCCGGCCACTGAAACGCGTTCACGGGCGCATTTTCGCCCGGGAACTGAACCTCCCAAGGTCCATTCACCTCGAAGACGGATGGAATCCCTTCAACATGGGCCGTGCCCTCCCGCACGGCGTCCCCGTCAAAGAACGCATACGAGAAGCTTCCGTTATGATCCACCAGACCGCCAAACCCCTTTTCGCCTGTCACAATAACGTCGGCAAAGTCGCCCGCCACAACATGCGGCGGATCTGACTTGTCCTCGCCATTTTCAAACACCACAAAGGTGGATTCGTAAGGTTTCAGCCTGAGTTGAACACGCGTGTATTCGCCGTCGCGTGCATACACCGGAATGTCTCGCCGATCGCCCGAACGGGCGTCCCAGAATTCCGGGTGTCCTTCCTTCACGTGAAACCCCACGCATCGGTCCACAGCAACGTCCTGCAGATTGGTCACAAAGTAGCTATCCATCGACGGACTGCGGCGGTGGGTGCAGACAAGGCCGTTGTTCGTCCTTTTGCCCGCCCGGACAAGGTCCGGATCCATATCGGGTGGCGAACATAGCTTGAGCGCCCGGATGAGCGGGTCGAACGCGGCACTCCGGTATTCAAGCGGGTCCAGGCGCTGGAGAACCGTGTCCATAAACCATGTTTGGCCCTGGCCGCACGTGTGGATGGCATGGTCGTCCGCCTTGGCCGGTGTGCCGAACAACTCCTTTACCAGTGCGTTCACTTCCGCATCCTTTTCCAAATGTCCATTCAGGCCCGTGGCGCCGCTGGGCACCCGCTCCAACGCAATCACACGCCCCCCCTGCCGCACATAGGCTGCAATCTGGCGCAGTGTTTCCACCGGTAGTGCCAAGATGTCCGGCAGGATGAGCACGCGGTACCTCACGGCCCCAAGGCGCAGTTCCTGGCCGTCCATTTGCGCACGATGCTGTAAGACGTCGTCATTGACGAGGTCAAACGCGTAACCGTTGGAACTCAGCAACTGGTTCAGGTTGCCCCATTCAAAATCGCGGGTCCACCTTCGCGCATTGAGCACGCTCTGCGTCCACTGGTTCGCCAGCGGAGAATAGACCGCCACATCGGCGACAAAGTCGCCCTGCCGCATCATCCAGCAGCAGCGCGCGGTATAGTCCGCGACAAGGCGGTAATAGGGCCACCAGATGTTCTCCGGACTGATGCGGATCGCCTCGTAGAACCCCCGCGTGGGCACGATGACGCCCCGCTCGGGCGAGGCGATGAAACCATGGTTGTAGAACTTGTTCGCCCCGGCGCGCAAATACCCGTCCGTCGCGATCTTGAGTTCTTCCGGCGTCTCCCGGTAGGGCTCATGGTGAAGGAAAGTGAACGCCTCGGCGGTGACCACATTGCGCCCATACAGATGCGCGCCGGACGCAACATACTCCCGCGGGCCGATGCGCGTGTCATACCAGGGCACCGCGTCCTTCTCCCCCGGCGTAATCTCCATCTCCGGCAGGTCTGCCCTGCCCGCTCCTTCGATATTGTCCGTGACGAACCCGTAAGGCTGTATGCGCCCTTTGACGCCATGCGCCCTGCACCAGCCCAGGAAAGTGTCAAAGAATGCCCTCATCCCCTGTTCATGAAGGAATTCATTCACGTCATAGCGCACCCTGGGAGAAAGCTCGTCCACTTCCCACCACAGCGCGGGAAGCCACGGTGCCAGATCATAGCCCTTCTCCTGTCGAAAGCGCTCAAACAGTCCATCCGTCCAATAGAGGCCGTTGCGGAATATCGGCACTTCAAAACTGTCACTGAACAGGGACTCCACGCTCGTGCCAAGATACTCTCCGATAGCCGCAATGTACTGCTTTCCAAGCGTGTCACAATACCGCTCCATCGCCCCCTGATTCAGATGATCCACCGCATCGCTGTTGTCCCGTTGCGTGGACCAGAAGGCCATGATCTGCCACTTGCCCTCAGGCACCTGCCACGTGACATTCCGGCCCTGCTCGGAACCACTGATCTCAACCATGGAATCCGCCCGCAAGCGCCCCTCCTCCAGTCTTCCGGCGACCACCTTCAGCAGCCGGTCCTCCCTGCCGATCGCCGGGGTGGACCGCGGCAAGTCATCGGGGTTCGGCGTCGCCTCCTCCGACAATGCCCCAGAAAACTTTACTGGCCCGTCGACGCGCAGCATGCTGGCGATCATCACCTTGCTCTGGTCCGCCTTGGGCACCCATTTCCCGCCCCAGATCCACCCGGGCCCGCCAAAGTTCAGCGACACCTCCAGCCCGCGCGCATGCGCGTTCTCCACAGCATGCCGAAGCAGCGCAAAATACTCCGGCGACAGGTAGTCGTGGTTTCCCTTCGTGTACACCGGCGGCATGGACACCTGCTCGACCCCGCCCATCCCCTGCGCCTGCATCTGGCCCAATTGCCAGTCGATGTCATCCTCGGTCACGGCGTTGCCCATCCACCACCACCGCGTATGCGGCCGGCAATCCACCGGCGGATGGACAAATCCCTGCACCACCACTGAGTCGTCGGTTGTTTCCGCCGCAACCGCCCCGTCGGAAACAAACACAACCAGCATCGCCACCACCAAGAGCAACTCGTAGACGGTTTTCATGTGGCATGTCTCCAATTCCAAAGCGTGCTATTGCGGATTTGTGTTCACGGTCGAATTGTGTAAACTACTCGAACAATACTG
>CAIXUF010000331.1 GCA_903922535.1 Candidatus Hydrogenedentota bacterium | reverse complement strand
CATCCCATTCAGGATGAATGGCCTTCGCGAGCGCCTCCAGCGTCTCCACCACGCGCGGGCCGGGTATCGTCAAATGCGCGCCGTCCAGCACGGCGATGCGCCCCTTCTCCGCCGCGGCCAGGCCGGGCAGCGCGCGCCACGGTGCCACGGCGTCTTCGCGGGTGAGGCCCAGTTCATCCAATCCGTTGGTGAACTCCACAATCACGTCGGGGTTGAGCCGCAGTATCGCCTCACCCGACAGCGCCGGGTAGTCCACCGCCGAATCGGGAAAGGCATTCTCGCCGCCCGCAATCCGCAGAATGTCGCCCAGAAAAGTCTTGCGCCCGACGATGTACACCTCGTCCAGTTTCTTGGCGCGCAGATCGCGGCCGGAAGAAAGCAGCACCCGCGGATGGGGAAGGGGGGCCGCCTTGGCGCGCACCGCCTCGATGCGCTGCTGCATGGAGGCACGCAGTTCCCGCGCCTTGTCCCCGTTGCCCGACAGGCGGCCCAGCGTTTCCACGCTGTTGAGAATGTCGTCCAGCAGGGTCTGGTCCACCACCGTGCAGCGCAGCCCCAGCCGCTCCAGTTCCGCAAGGGGCGTGCGGTTGTAGGGTGTCATCACCACCATGTCCGGCCGCAGCGCGACCATGGCCTCATAGTTCGGGTCGAGAAATCCGCCCACCTTGGGCCGAGCGGCCGCTTCCGGCGGCCAGTTGCAGAAGCGCGTCACACCCACGACACGGTCACCGGCGCCCACGGCAAACAGCGTCTCCGTCAGTCCGGGCGACAGCGAGACGATGCGGTTGTAGCCGCCCGCCGGCGGCGGGGCGTCGCTTGCCGCGGGCGCTGTGATGGTCGACGCGCCGTCAAGATGCGCCGCATGGCGCACCCCGTACGACGCGGCCAACAGCAGGGCCGCCACACCGGCTATGATCCAGAATCGCATGAACGGACATCACCTTGCAGTGGGAATGAATGGGAACGGGGGAAATCCTACCTGAACGGCACGGGTCGGGGCCAGTGAAAAGAACACCCGCGGGATCGGGCTATGAACAACTGCGCAGAAGAAGAAGAAGGAGCAGCAGAAGGATGGCTGTCATGCATCCGCCGCATCCGCATCCGCAACCGTCGTCACCGGCGCCCTCGAAGCGCCAATAACGCACCTCGGCGCGGCTCGAACCCGTCTCGGCGGCCCTCCGGCGAAACGCCATGTCCATGCTGTCCGACGCGGGCGCAGGTCCTCTTTCGGGCTCCTCGACCGTGCCGTCCGGATTGACCGGGCGGGAAACGATGTCAATGGGCTCATCGTGGGGGTTCACCGGCGGCATCAGCGCGTCTCCTCCCGCGGGCTGGAGAAATCACAGCGCGCCAACGGGCGGTCTTCCTGGGCCGAGGCCTTCCCAATGAACTGGAGACTGTTGTTTGCGGGCGGCACCATGGGGGCCATGCGCATACAGCCGGCGTACTTCATGACACAACCTTTCCTGCGGGTGGGGACAACCCCAGGCAACAGCATGGAGCATCCGCCCACGCGGATGCAAAAAACAGAACGCGCACATTACTTGACCGCCGCCTCCCATCTGCTTACCATAAGTCCCTGCTTCCGGGGTTGCCCCGGACGGGCCCAAACACTTTTGGAGGTGCACGCCGATGGTCAGGTCAGGGCTGGTGGTTGTTGTGCTTGCGGCCTTTGCCGCATCTTCCTGGGCGGGCGACGCCGTCCCCGTCAAATGCGGCGACAAGACGATCTTTACCTACAAGCAGGGTCCCGCACCGTTCAAGTCCTATGTGCAGACCCTGTGCACGCCGTCCGGCGTGAATGTCATCCGCGACAACGTCCCCGATCACATCCATCACCACGGGCTCATGTTCGCACTCACGGTCAACGACACAGACTTCTGGTCTGAAATCGACAAGTGCGGCAAGGAGGTGTCGAAATCCTTCAAGACCCGCGAGGATGGTGTCGTGGAGGACCTCGACTGGACTGCGGCGGACGGCAAGGTGGTGCTCAAGGAGCACCGCGTGGTCCGCGCGGTCCTGCCGAAAGCCGACGGCCCCGCCGTGGTCACCTGGCGCATGAAACTGGAAGCGCCCGAGGGTGCCCCGGCCAAGCTGACCGGTTCGCACTATGCGGGGCTGGGCATGCGTTTCCAGGAGTCGATGGACAAGGTCTGCACCTTCTTCAATTCCTCCGGCGAACCGGGCGTGATCGTGCGCGGTGATGAGCATAATGTGCCCGCCAACTGGTGCGCCTGCGCCGGCGACTGTGACGGCAAGCCGGTCACCGTGGCGCTGTTTGACGATCCGACCAATCCGCGCCACCCCGCCACGTTCTTCACCATGCCCGTCGGCTTTGCCTACCAGTCGGCCACGCTGAATGTGTACCGCGAGCCGCTGACGATTGAACCCGGCAAGCCGCTGGCGCTGCGCTACGGCGTGGCGCTGTGGGACGGCAAGGTCGGCGCAGAGCAGGTCGAGGCCGCCTACAAGGAGTGGGTGGCGTCCCGCAAGCCCGCGAAAGAAGCAGTGTCCAAATAACCCCAACCCAGGAGGTGTTGCATCATGTCGGAAAACACAGGACATTCGGCCGGCGCATCGGGTTCGACCCGGCGCGAGTTTATGAGCAGCGCTGTGGTCGCAGGCGCAGCGGTTTCGGCGGTTGCCCAGGCGGCCCAGGCCGCGCAGGCGCCCCAGCCCGTCTCGCCCTGGGACCCCAACGGACGCATGGGCATCGGCGTCAACCTGGAATACGTCCGGCACGCGGACAAGAGCCTCGAATGGGGCATCAAGCGTGCCGGGGAGATCGGCTACAAGTGGGTTGAGCCGTGCATGCTGGATGGCCGCTGCCTGCTCTCCAACGCGGGCTACTGCCACGTGACGAGTTTCGACACGGACCCCAGCATTATCAAAGGCTGGTGCGAAGAGGCCGGTGTGCAGATGAGCGGGCTGTCGTCGCACTCGGACCTGCTCAATCCCGAATTCGGCGTCCAATACGCGCGCAGGGGCATCCGCTACGCCAAGGCGCTCGGCGTGAAGGTCGTGCAGATTACCGAGGACATGCACCCGGCCAAGTGGATCGACGAGGCCGAGGCCTACAACCTCATGCGCATCAACCTCCACGCCATCTCGGAGACCTGCGAGGAAAACGGCGTGTACATCGCCATCGAGCAGCACGGGCCGTACACCGCCAAGATTGACCGCATGACGCGCATCCTGTCGCTCGTCGACTCGCCCTGGATTAAGTGCAACTTCGACTGCGGCAACACCTACCTCTCCGGCTCGGACCCGTACGAGATGCTCGAATCCGTGATCGACAAGGTGGTCCATGTGCACGCGAAAGACATCTCGGCGAAGCAGGCCGGTGCGGAGCGCGGCAAGGTCACCGGCACGGCGGTCGGCTGCGCCTGCGGTGATGGCGAGATCGACTGGAAACGGTTAGTGGCGCGGCTTCAGAAGGCAAACTACAAGGGGGTGCTTTCCGTCGAGTGCGGCACGGAGGACGAGGCGGTCCGTTCCCTGGCGCACCTGACAAAGGTCATGCAGGAACTGAACGCCTGATGCAGGGTTCCCAAATCTCAACCAACAAGCAAGGAGGCTTTTGATCATGTCGGAGAACACAGGACATCCGGTCGAAGCGTCGGGATCGACCCGTCGGGAATTCATGCGCCATGCCGTGCTGGCGGGCTCGGTCGTCACCGCGGCCACGGCTGCGCCGTGGGTGCGCGCCGACAGCGCCAGCCCCAACGAGACCATCCGCGTCGGCCAGATCGGCTGCGGCGGCCGCGCCGGGGCGCACATGAGCAGTTATGAATGGCTGCACGAAGACCAGAAGATGAACGTCAAGATCACGGCCGTGTGCGACATCTACAAGCCGCGCGCCGAGCGCGCCGCGAAGAAGTACGGCGCGGAAAAGGTTTACATGGACCACCGCGAACTGCTCGCGGACAAGAACGTGGATGTCGTCAGCATCGCCACGCCGGACCACCACCACGGCTACCAGGCACTGGACGCCATCATTGCCGGCAAGGACGTTTACTGCGAGAAGCCGCTGACGCACTGGCGCCAGTACGAGCTGACCCGCCAACTGTGCCGCACCGCCATTGCGTCCAAGCAGGTCATGCAGGTGGGCTGCCAGGCCATGTCCGACGGTGCTTATCACCAGATGGCCAAGATGGTGCGCGACGGCATGATCGGCCAGCCCATCCACGCCGAAACCGGCTACTTCCGCGTCGGCGACTGGGGCGAGGCGGGCATGCCCATCGACGATCCCAACGCCCAGCCCGGTCCCGATCTGAACTGGGACGCCTTCCTCGGCGATGCGCCCAAGCGCCCCTTTGAACTCAGCCGCCTCTTCCGTTGGCGCATGTATGAGGACTATTCGGGCGGTCCCGTGACGGACCTCTTCCCGCACCCGCTCACGCCGCTCATGTATATTCTCGGCGTGGGCATCCCGTCCAAGGCGGTCGCCGTCGGCGGCAAATACCGCTACAACGAGCGCGAAGTACCCGACACCTTCAACCTGCTGCTCGAGTTCCCCGAGAAGGTCTGCGTCGCCGTGCTCGGCACGCAGGGCAACAACGACCAGGGCGTGGATGGGCGCGGCGCCGGCGGGCGCGTGCCCATCGTGCGCGGTCACGAGGGATCGCTGACCATCGTCGGCGAGGAAATCCTGTTCAAGCCGGCCGAGGGCAACACGAAGAAGGAGAAGGACGAGCAGCGCTTCCCCATCGAGCACAAGGAAGACACCAAGCTGTTCTTCAAGAACTACATCGAGTGCTGCATGAAGCGCGACAAGAACACCCTGAGCGGACCCGAGCTGGCGCTCAAGGTGCAGACGGCCCTGCACATGGCGGCATACGCCCAGCGCGAGGAGAGAACGGTGCGCTACGACCCGGTGATGGAAAAGATCATCATCTGACCCAGACTGTCAGCAGAGACAAAGCGGTGGCCCGGCGAGCAACACGCCGGGCCGCCTTGTCTTTATCTTCCCATTCCTCCCATATTTCCCATACTTCCCACAACTCCCATCCGTCGTGGGTGCCGGATGATTACTTCTCCTTCGGCGCTTCCGTCTTGGCGGGCTTGGCCGCCCAGAGCATCGCCTGATCCACCACCTTGCGGTAGTTTTCATTGGAGAAGATGGTGGGGCCGTGGCCCGATTCGATGTAGAACACGTTGGCGTTCTTATAGGTACGGCACCAGGCGTACACGGGCTGGGTGCCGGGGCCTTCCGCGTTTAACAGCGCGTGGTTGTCCGGCTCCGTGGTGAACCCCGAGTAGGTCTCGTCGTGCACCGTGAAGGGTGCCACGCCCTTTAGGACGGGATGATCCTTGTCGGCCGGAGACAGCGTGAAATCCACGCCCTCTTTCCAGGTGCTCTGGGCGTGTTCCTTGCCCTTTTCCATGTAGTTCTTGAGGTAGTAGTGCGCGCCGATGATCTTCCAGTATTCGGGCCAGTCGTTGAACGAGGCGATGGCATGGTGCATCACCACCAGCCCCACGCCCTTGTCGAGCAACGCGAGGAAATTCTCCTTGCTCTTGTCGGAAATCTTCTGGCCCATGTTGTACAGAACGATGACATCGTAGGACCAGTTGGGGGCGTCCTCGAAGATCTTGCCGTCATCCTGGACGTCCACGTGGGTGCACTGCACACCGGGCAATGCCTTGAGCATAACGTCGAAGGGCTCATTGTCAAAACCGTGGCCCCCGGTGATGACCAGCGCCTTCACGGGCGTTTCCGCGAATGCGGACAGGGTGAGCAGCGCAAGAGCCAGCGTCGCAATGGTCAGTGTCTTCATGGCGTAAACTCCCGTAGGGTGCTGTTTGGCCGGTCCGGCGTCAGGACTTTCCGTCCCCAGGCCCGGCAATTCTGGACACCAGTTATTCTTTGCCAGGGACAGGCCCGGATGCAAGCGGCGCGTTCCCTGATCGCCGGATAAGGACGGATCATTTTCCGAGACATGGTTATCACGGACCGCGTTTCACGTGTTTTTGTATTTCTGTGATTCGCGTATGCTGGTCCGCGAGAGGCACATGGCGTTCATATGAGTCGCAGTCTCGGGTCCCGCAGGGACCAATGTGAATAGCCGCGAGGTGAAACCTCCGGTAACGTGGTGGTCACGCCCCGTTTTCCAACCCTGTGGGTTGAATGTGGAGAGACCGGGCCATACGCGTCCCCCCCACATTCAACCCCAAGGGGTTGGGCGCGTCTCTGGCTGTATACCGGAGGTTTCACCTCGCGGCTATTCACATTTGTTCCCTTCGGGAACCAAGACAGGTGGACGTGTTGTACATTCACCCGGTTGGTGGTTTTCACGATGGACACACATCTTCCCTTCGCCAGCCGTTAAAACACGCCGTAAGGAGCCAGAGGAGTTCCTCCGTCCCGCTTATCCGGCGATTCGGGTCGTTGCCGGGTCTTGCGGCGGGCCGCGCCGCAGTGCTAGTGTAGTGAATCGTAACTCAGCGAAAACCAGGGACTGACGCGCCTTTCGTACCGCAGGCGTCTCGCCTGCCTTGTAGATTT
>CAIXUF010000330.1 GCA_903922535.1 Candidatus Hydrogenedentota bacterium | reverse complement strand
GCGCTGGGCGCGGACATCGTGGTGAACATCCAGGGCGACCAGCCGTTCATCCACCCCGACATGCTGGATGAGGCGGTGCGGCCGCTGCTGGAAGACGCCACGGCGGAAATTGCCACGCTCATGTTCCGCATCGTGCGCGGGGACGATCTGGCGAATCCGGCCGTGGTGAAGGTGGTCGCGGACCTGAACGGCAACGCGCTCTATTTCTCGCGCTCGCTAATCCCTTATCCGCGCGAGAAGGTGGAGCATGGCGTGTTTGAGCATGTGGGTGTCTATGCCTACCGCAAGGACACGCTGATGCGCCTCACGAAACTCGCGCCGACCACGCTGGAGCGGGTCGAGTCGCTGGAGCAGTTGCGCTGGCTGGAGCACGGCCTGCGCATCCGCATCACCGAGTCCGCCATACCCGACCGGGATCATTGCGGCTTCAGCGTGGACACGCCCGCGGACCTGGCACGGGCGGAAGAGATGTATTTTGCGAAGGGCGGCAAATAGGATCAAACCCGAAACTTGACCTCCCCGTCATTCCCGCGAAGGCGGGAATCCAGGAGGCCGGGATAAGACCTCACGGTGCGTAATGGATTCCCGCCTTCGCGGGAATGACGATAAGGTAAGGACTCGGAGAAGTGAGCCATGATATACGGCACTGAAACTCTCGGCATGATTGAGGCACGGCTGGATGCGAAGGCACTGGACCGCGTCAACGCGGCCGTGGACCGGATTGTCGCCGCGAAGGAACGGGGTGGACAGGTGGCCGTGGTCACCGGCAGCGGGCCGAACGTGCACGAGGGCGTGACGACGCTCATCGCCGCGCTCATGCGCGCGGGTGTCGTGGACGCCGTGTCCACCAGTTCTGCCGTGGTGTCGCACGAGATGGGCGGCACGCTGGACGAGGTGAAGCGCTGCGCCGGGGAGCCGCTGGGCGTGGCGAAGGAACTCCTGCCGCGCGGCGGCGAGTTTGAGTTGTCGCTGGTCGATGATGCGCTGCTCGACGAGATCCAGAAGCACATGCCGCTCGACATGGGGCTCATAGAAAAGCTGAAGCAGGCAGAAGGCAAGACCATCATCAAGGCCGCGGGCAACCTGGGTTATCCCATGGGCCTGTGGCTCGAAGGACTCTCGGGCGAGATCGCCGAGCTGGCCCGCGCCAACGGCGCATCCTTTGAGGAAATCGCCGGATTGGGCGCGGACGAGAACACCATGATCGGCGCGGGCGCGGCCGGGGGGCTGCCCGTGCTGGTGACAATCCCACAGTTGATTGGCGGCGGGGCCGTTGGGCTCAACATTGGCGACAGTATCCCGCTGCGCGAACGGGCCACGCGGCTGGCGCGCATGTTGGACAGCGCCGACGTGATTATTGAATCCGCCGTTGCGCTCACGCAGGAAATCCACGACGGCCCTTTCGAGCGCTACACCGGCCACGGCATGTGGTCCGCGTGGATGGGCCACTACACCTATTCACTGGAGGGCAAGTCGCTCATCCGCATCGACCTCGACCCCGCGCTTGATCGCGTGTGCGAGGCGGAACGCGACGGTGGCGGCGTGCAGAAGGCGATTGCCGAGGGCCTGCCCAAGACGAAGCTGTTCAAGGTGCCCTTCCGCATGGAGATGTCCGGCTTCGCCCGGCACGAGGGCAGCATTCCCATCATCGGCGACATCGGCGCGGTGTGGCCGCTGATCGCCGCGCGCGCCGCGCAGCGGCTCGGCGTGGAACTGGACTTCCTGTCGTATCCGCAGGACACCGATCCGGGCCGCGCGATGCGCGCGCAGATTGTGCGTGAGGTGAAGCCCTTCAGCCGCGCGAAGATGCTGGATGCGTTGGCGAAGAACGAAAGAGGGAACTGACGCGCGGACCTCTTCTTTTGACTGCGGTGGCCATGCCGCCGCTTTGGCTTTGTCGAGGTCAGACATG
>CAIXUF010000329.1 GCA_903922535.1 Candidatus Hydrogenedentota bacterium | reverse complement strand
TCTCCAACGAGAATTCCAACCTGCTCTTCTGCGAGCGCGGGATTCGCACCTTCGAAACCCACACCCGCTATATCGACATCCAGTACCTGATCACCGGCGAGGAACTGATCGGCTACGCGCCGCTGGTCGGCCAGGCCGTGCGCACGCCCTACGACACCGACAAGGACATCGCCTTTCTGGAAGGCGCGGCTGATCCGATTCGCGTGCAACAAGGGCAGTTCGCGGTCTTCTTCCCGCACGACGCCCACATGCCCGGCCGCACCACAGGCGAGCCGAAGCGCGTGCGCAAGGTGGTGATCAAGGTGGCGGTGAAGAGATAGTACACGCATTTTCTCTGTGTGCTCTTGAATCTCGGTGCTCTCGGTGTCCGGAATTGGAATTCCTCGCGTTCCACTCTCGCAGAACGAGGGCTGGCCCTGTTGTGCGGCTAAGGAAGCTGGGCGACGGGCGGAAAGAGCGTGGGGCAGCGGCAGGAGTGCAGAAAGTAATCTACATTTTACGCTTGTATTATCAAGCATATCTTGATAACAAGACGGCATGCCAGCTCGTGTGCCAATTTTGTGCAAGACTTCGTTCGTCATCGATCCCAATCCCCTGCTCGGGTCGTGCAGTGCGCGCGCGGGTCTTGCGGGCGTGAGCCGCGTGTTTCGGTCAATGGGGCTGCCCGGAAGTTGTGCGGCCAACATGGGCACACTGCGGAAACGCAACCGTGGATTTGAGGAAGGGCAGGTGATGGAATGCCTCGTACTACTGCATGCGGCTGGTGGCGAGTGCATGGACGACATGGATGAACTGCGGCTCGATGAGGGATTGGCGCGGATTCTTCAATATCAGCCGGTGGCCAGTCGCACGGTGAAAGATTTTCTGGATCGGTTTCACGATGCGGATCGGATTGCGCAGGCGCAAGAGGAAGCTTCGCGGCAGAAGATGCTGGCCTTTATACCGGAGCCAACCAGTGCCTTGGAGGGTCTCGGGCGGGTTCTGGAAACCAGTGCGCACAAGGCAGCTCAGGCCATGGGGCCGCAGAAGATTGGGACGATTGACCTCGATGGAACCATCATTCCCAGCGAGAAGAAAGCCGCCAAATGGACCTACAAAGGGAATCGGGGTTACCAGCCGCTGGTGGCGGCATGGGCGGAAACCGGATTGATTCTGGCTGATGAATTCCGGGACGGGAATGTGCCCGGGTTGATGGCTCCGTTGACCTGCGCCAAGTCGGCGTTTGCCGCGTTACCAACCGCCGTGACCCAACGGGGCTTTCGCGGGGACACCGCCTGTTACGAAAAGCACCTGCTGGGCTGGCTCGATGACCCTCACCGCAAAGACGGACCGGAAGGACGCATCGAGTATGCGGTGGGCGCTCCCTGTCATGCCGACTTGTTGAAATCGATGCTCCGTGTGCCGGAATCTGCTTGGGCGACACAACAGACCGAAGAGGACGGCACCCTTCGGCAATGGGCAGACTTGGACTATGTGCCGAGTTTGAAGTACGAGGGCAAGGATTTCCAGCCGCGACGATACATCGGCATTCGCTTGCTCAAACCGCAGGGCGAACTGTTTTCGGACGGCAGCGACCGCCATCATCACGTCGTTGTTACCAACCGCACCGAATCAGGTGCCAC